>JAFSTJ010000750.1 GCA_017450525.1 Victivallales bacterium
GATGAATGCGTATGCCAGTTCGGGATTCGGCGCGGTTGCTGGAATGACCATGACATCGCAACTCATCAGAGCGCCTTCTTCAGGAATCACGAATGCCAGATTGGGGTTCTCCTCGATGATCTGCATCAAGTCGCCTGAATACCCCATCACCAGGTGGAACTCGTTTGAGGCAAGACCATTCTTGTACTGCTCATTCTCAAACTTGGAGACATTTGCTGCCCAGCCCTTGATGATTTCCTTCGCCTTCTGCAAATCCTCTGCCTTTGTGCTGTTGGGATCTAGGCCAGCGGTCAGCAATGCGGCGCCGATGACTTCCCTCTTGTCATCCAGCAAAGTCGCCCTGCGCTGCAAATCCTTGCGGTCAAACATGGTCCAGCTTGGCTTGAAGTCCTTTACTGTATCCTTGTTGTATCCAATGCCAGTGTAGCTCATGGTATATGGCACGGAGTATTTGCAGTCCTTGTCAGGCATTACGGCCAGGACTTCCTTGTCCAAGTGTTCCAGGCATATCAGCTTGCTATGGTCCAATTCGGCAAGCTTGCCGTTCTGCACCAGAGAATCAATCACATAGTGGCTTGGGAAAATGATGTCATATCCCGTTGCGCCAGCTTGCAGTTTCGCAAACATTGCCTCATTGGAATCAAATGTGTCATAGACTACACGGCAATTGTTTGCCTTTTCAAATGTACGAATCAAATCGGGTGAAATGTAGTCAGCCCAGCAGTACAGATGCAATGTGGGTTTGGATTTGCATCCAGCAAACAAACCAAGCAGCACACAAATTGCAATTTGAGCCAGTCTTTTCATTTTCTTTCTTTCTCTCCATTTAATAAAAACACCAATTATCACGACGCTTTCGGAGCAGGCACCCCAATAATGCACCTGCCCCTACGGCAATACAACTATGCCATTGAGCGTGCCTTGTCCGCCGCACGCTTGAAGCCTTCCCTTGCGGCGTCGATGAAGCGCTCATCCACGCAAAGTGCCAGTCTGATGTAGCCTGGGAAGCCAAAGCCGCTGCCAGGCACTGCAAGAATGCGCTCTTCAGCCAGCAGGTTCACAAAGTCCACGTCGCCCATGTTGCCTGGCACCTTCGGGAAGAAGTAGAACGTGCCTGCGGGCATGGTGTATTCAATGCCCGCATAATCCAGTGCTTCAGCCATCTTGCGACGGCGCACGATGTATGCGGAGGCATCCGCCTGTGTGCCAAGCGCTGCCATCATAAGGCGCTGTCCCAAGCATGGCGCGTTCACGAAGCCAAGTATCCTGTTTGTCAGCACTAGCCCCGCTATGAGGGACTGCACATTCGGCATCTCGGGATTTGCGGCAACATAGCCAACACGCTCGCCAGCCAAAGCCAGGTTCTTGGAGAATGAGCCAATGACCACAGTATATTTGTACAGCGGCAGCACAGGCGGCACGCTTGCGCCGTCAAATGCCAGGAACCTATAGGGCTCGTCCGAAATCAGGAAGATTGGGCGGCCATACTTCTCTGTTGCCGCATTCAGTATTGCGCCCAGTGCCTTCAGTTCGTCCTGACTGTAAATCACACCAGTGGGATTGTTTGGCGTATTGACAATGACAGCACGTGTCTTCTCGGTAATCGCCTTCTCGAAGCCAGCCAGATCCAGATGGAAGCCGTTGCTGGGATCGGATGGCACTGGCTTGAGCACGCCGCCGTAGTTGCCAACATAGAAGCCATATTCCACAAAGTAAGGCGCGGGGCAGAGAACCTCCTCGCCCGCAGTCAGCACCGCGCGAAAGAAGGCGTTCAGCCCGCCAGCCGCGCCGCAGGTCAGCACCAGATTGTTGCCTTGCAGGGAAATGCCCTGCTCCTTGGAAAGATATGCGGCAAGCGCTGCACGTGCATCGTCATAGCCTGCATTGGGCATGTAGCCCATGCCTGCTGGCTTGTTGACCAGCTCGGGCAGTGCAGCCAATGCGTCCACTATGGACTTTGGCGGCACCAAGTCTGGATTGCCCAGGCTGAAATCGTACACATTCTCCACGCCATATTTCTTCTTCAGTTCAATGCCAGCCTCGAACATACGCCTGATCCAGGACGACGACTGCTGGAATTTTTCAATCTGTGGTGATACCAACTGCATCTATACTTTCTCCTAACAATGGTGGCATTTACAAAACGGCTAAATATACAGTAAAAGCCCCTAAAGTCAATGTAAAAATAAAACATTTTGATGGGCGCGTTTCCGCGCGGCCAGGGGCCGCGCGTCAGGAGCGTCCATGTGGGCGCCGAAGCGGCGCCCACTCAGGTTGACCAACTTTAATGGCTAAGTGTGAGGAAAACAGC
>JAFSTJ010000751.1 GCA_017450525.1 Victivallales bacterium
GAGGCACAGCGGCGCAGCCAATGTTCTCCACTATGATGGACATGTGGGGGTGTATCGGTGGCGCAACTACGGTTCCGATGGCGGGCGAAATTGGTCAAGCCAGTCAGAGGCTGGTGTCAATTACGATAAGATCTTCACTGTCATACTGCAATGAGAAGAAACTTCATTCTTTGTCTTGGTCTGCTCTGGATTTTTGTCCATGGCATTTATGGCGCGTGCCTGGATTTTCCCATGCTTTCCAATGAGCCTGTGATTGATGGAAACGCAGACGAACCAGCCTGGAAAAGCCAGCCATGGCATGGGGATTTTGTCATGGTCGGAACCAAAGTGAAGCCCGATGCCTCCACTAGTTTCAAGGCGGGCGTGTACGGCGAGTATCTGTATTTTATCATCCGTGCTGACGAACCTGACACTTCTCTGCTGCGCAAGAACCGAACCAAAAGGGATGACATGGTCTTTTTTGATGACTGTGTTGAGGTCATGGTGGATGCTGAAAATCTCAGGCAGTCTTTCAGCCACATTATTGTGAATTCCATTGGAACTGTCTATGATTCCCATTACAGCCAAGGCGGAATGGTGGCAAATCCCGAGTGGAACTTCAATGATGCCCGCACTGCGGTTTTAACCGAAAAGGATTTTTTCCAGGTGGAAATGGCATTGCCCCTGGCAGAACTCGGTTTCATTAAGGCAGATGGAAAAATACGCTTCAATGTGGCACGACAGCGCCATGGCAAAGCACGGGAAATAACAAGTTTTTCTCCCGCAAAAGGCTCATTGCAGGTTCCTGACACCTTTGCTGACGCTCAAATTCACGCCCATGGCCTGAATGCATACGCCTATCGCCTCTCTGCGCCTTATGAGTTGTCTGTGAATGACGGAAAAAACTTGACTGGCAAGATACAGCTGAGCAATCTTACGGGTAAAATTCGTTTTCTTGAGTTTTTTGTCAATGGTAAAAGCGCAGGACGGCGTGTGATAGAAGCGAATCTGAGCAATGACATTACATTTGAACTTCCATACGCCAAGAAGCTGGATTTGCTGGTAGAAGTTCGAGAGAAAGGCATAACGCGTCTTCGCCAAAAACGCATAGTTGCGTTTGAATACAAGCCAATCAGCATGACGCTTTCTGTCCCTGCTTATCGAGATAACATCTACAGTGACGAAAAAATCACGGCAATAACAGGCACAGTGAAAATCAGTGCTTCCAATGTCTTGTCAAAGGATGTTAAGTTGGTGTTTTCAGATGCTTTTGGAAATGTCTTGTCATCGGCAATGGCAGCTGAAAATGGGGCGTTTTCCTTGCCCATTGGCAATCTGGCTGATGGCCAATACAAATTGACGGCCAAGTGCGGCGACTTGGAAATCACTAAGAGCATACGAAAACTCCCGCATAGTCCAGGCGAGGTTCGCTTCAATAAATATGGCGTCATGCTTGTGGATGGAAAGCCATTTACACCATACGGCTGGTTCAGGTTGAATCCAGAGGATGGCGCAAAAGATGGCTACAACCTTGATTTCCATTACAATGCACCATGGTACTCTGATGAACAACTGCAAGCCTACCTTGACAGAGCGCAGAAACTTGGTTTGAAAGTCGCCACATATTGCTATCCCAAAGGCAATATGATGATGAATGCCGCTTACAAACGTGCCTTGAGCGATGATGAGGCAAAGTTGATTTACGGCCGAGTCGCTAAATTCAGCTCGCATCCCGCACTACTTGCATGGTATATTGCCGATGAGCCAGAGTATGAGCCCTGGCTGCGCGAACGTCTTGAGAAAGTCTTTGAGATATGTCGCAAGGCAGATCCTTACCATCCCACGATTATCTGCAGCAATTCCATTGATGGCCTTGTAAAATACCAAGGCATAGGAGATGTCTCTATGCCTGATTACTACCCTGGCTTTTTGGAAAAAGGAAACTCCGCTTCCCCAATTGGCCGATATGGGGAACTGCTGGCTGCCAGTCGAAAACTGGACGGGCGTGCACAATGGGGTGTGCCACAGGGCTTCACATGGAATGCCTACGGTTCCAAGGAACATCGGGTGCCCGACTACGATGAACTGCGCAATATGCATTATCAGACGCTTGTCAACGGGCATACTGGAATTGTCTGGTACAGCCATGAACTTAACTATACGGAGCCTGATGTCCATATCCATGTCAAGAAGTTGCTTGATGAAATGAGATTGCTCAAGGACCTTTGGCAAAATCCGCAATCAAGAAAAGAGGTATCATCAAGTTCCAGTCTTGTCGCTGCAAGTTACAGCGATGTCAATGGTGTGGATTATCTTGTGGCAGTCAATTTGACACCTGATGAACAGAAAATCAATCTTCCCGCCCCATCGGGCAAAGTCTTCTTTGTCGCAGGGGAAAAGGGCATCATGTTTACGCCTGAAAATGGTCGTATAAAGGACAGTCTTGGACGCTATCGCACCAGGGTATATACTACCAATGCGACGCTAGCCGAGGCTTTCTCGGCCTTCGAGGAAAGGGAGGCTGTGGAAGTTGCCAGAAAGAAGCTGCATCGTCCTGGCAATCTTGCCTATTACAGGGCCTGTCCTGGCTTGAAGTTCACAAGTAGTCTGCTGACGGATCAGAGAATACCGCTTTACCAACTTTGTGATGGTGCGTATTCATCCATACA
>JAFSTJ010000069.1 GCA_017450525.1 Victivallales bacterium
AAGCATGGCATTGAAGTTGTTGCTGGTGAACATTTGGAGCAGGCCCTTCAGTTTGTTGCCGGCAATCTGCTGCAATCCATCACTCATCATTGTCATGCCAAAAATGAATATGGCCAGGCCGCCCAGCACCGCAATGCTTATGTTCAGCCAGCTCACCGCCATAACCGTAAGCACAAGGCCTCGCGTCTTGTTATCGCCAGTGCCTATTTCTGCCAGTATCTCATATTTGCCAGTCACGCCACTTGGCGTGAAAATGGAAACTGAAATGCTGCCTTTCTCATCTGTGGTTGAATGCTCCGCAGTGATTTTTGCATCGCTGTCGCCTGATTTAAGGGAAAAGAACACTGGCACGTTGGGTGTCGGTTTGCCTTGACCATCGGTAAGGGTGATTGTGATTGGCTCCTTTGGTGACTTTCCTGCGCTGATTTCCTGCATGTCGCCAGACACCCTTACGCCTGACAGCAGGTGCAGCAGCAGGGGCTTCACATCTGGATTGTCAATGCATTCCACCCTGAAATACTGGTCTCCGAAGAATGGTGCGCTCTTCAGGCGTACCCTGAAGTCGCCGCCTGCGTCACTTGTGCCTTCTGATGGCTCAGCTGAGGCGCCTGGCGTAAGAGGCGTTACTTTCAACTTTATGCCCTGTAGCGAATGGCGCTTTGGTGAACGCCCAAGATTGCGCTCGGCAGGTGCGGAAAGAACCTCCACAACGGTCAAATCCTTGCAATATCCTCCTGCCTCGCAGGTCTGTGAATCGCCTGAGAATACCTGGAGTAAATCAGGCGGCGGCAGTTCCTTCTTCTTGCATCCTGTAATCAAGAGGAGGCTCGCCAGTATGAACAAATACCTGCTTGTGTGGAAAAGACGCATCATAATACTAAACTACTTGATTTTATGGCAGAAAAAAGGCAGGATTACCAATGCAAGTGAGCAAAGCCACAGTGCAATTGCGATTATGCGCCCAGGCTGTTTTCCTGCGTGGTTCTCCAGAAGTATTCTCAGTTTCCATGGTACTCCTACCATGAAAAGGCCAGCTATGCCAAGCAAAAGGCAAACTGTTGAAAAAAGCGGGCGCAGTGCAATTTCATTTCCAAAGCCGCGACGCAACAGTTCATTGGCGGCAAGTATAATGAAACCTCCGCAAGTGCGGGCAAATAGATAGTCGATGAAAAACCAGGAAAGCACTGCCAATACAGGGACCATAATCCAGACGATAGGGTGATACATTGCAAGTGGCCCCTCCAGCATAAGGCAGCCATGCCATGCACACCATACTAGGCAGGGCAGACCAATAGGCAAGGCCGCACACTTCCATCGTGTGCTGGGGGCGCACCATGCCCCGCCACGCCAAAACATCACGCTGTGGAAAATGCATGCCACTACCACAAGCCACGACAATCCAATGAAAATTATATCCATAGTTCCTGTCTCCGCTGATTATACGGTATATAATATACAGCCTCAAACGCAATTGGTAATGGGCGACTATGGAAAATTATGATTTTCAGGCAAAAATAATCGGGTCCGCCAATCCAGGGCGTCCCTAAGCACGGACACAGCCTTCGCAAATGGACGCCAGATTGGCGGACCCGATTATAAAAAAAGCCAGAGGATTTCCTCTGGCCCTTCTTAACTCTATATTTCTTGTGTCGCTACTTTACATTGTAGTAGCAGTATTTGCCATTAGCCGTGGCGTTCTTGAGGCGTATTGAAAGAAGGTCGCCTGTCGCAATTGTCGCACCATTCAATGTTATGCTTGCCATGAGGCCATCTTCGCTGACTTGTACTGGCAGTTCTGACGTTCCCTTGTACTTGTAGTGGGTGTAAGTGCCGTCGCCATTGTTGTGGACAAGTTGGACTTCTGCGTGTGTTGGCAACTTGTTTACGTCATCAACCTCCAGCAAGTTGAATGAAATGGTTTCACCATCGGCAGTCAAGTTCGTTCCGTCAATCAGTGCAATTTGCATCTCATTCGCCACGTCAAATGTCCTGTTGTAGGAAACTAGACGGTTCCCCTCTTGGTCGAATGCCACTACCCACCATGTGTAGCGATTGGGGGCAAGTATAATGTCAAGGCTGTTTTCCACAGTCTCAATTTGACTGTTTTGCCATGTTGCGATGTTTACCAAGTGTAATACATAACGGACAGCGGTACTGATCTTTGGCCATCTGAATGTGCAGTTTGTTGATGCCAGCGTCTCGCCAGCCTCGGGCGTGAAAACTCCGTCTTCGGGCCAGACCATCGGTGTGAAGTATCCCTCTGTCTCGAATTGCTCGCTGGTGTATTCTTCCGATTCACCTTCGGGATTAATGCCGACCAGCTTGTAGAAGTACGTGCCTGCGATGCGGATGCTGTCCTCCAACTTTGCAGATGGGGGAATGAAATCGCTGCCATTCGGCGCAAATGTGCCTTGAGTCACATGGTCAGGAAGTGTGTATTTTACATTGTAGAGGAAAAGTTGGTATTTGGACGCCATTGGCGCCTGGATTGTCAAGTTGAACATGCCAGGCGATGTTTCCTCAAATGCCAAGGAGGGACGTTCAGGCACATCGTATGCCTCCACAGCCAATTGTGTATTTTCATCAACGCAATTGACGGTGGCGTCCACCTCGTCGTTTATGATTGGATGAACTGCCACGCTCCAGGTGGAACCTGATGGAAGCCCTTCACAATCTGAATTGTAGTAGTCCGCAGGCATCAGGTTTCCGATTACATTGTCAATTGTGACAGTTGAATTGCCCGAACTCAGTACCACTTGATGGCGGCCATGTGTGGTGCAGTCAATAGCAAATGTGGGATACCATGGCGTCGATACAATATGGAATGCCACTGTGTATTCCTTGCTGGTTTGCGGTGTTTCACCGTCATCTGTGACTGTGAATGAGAAACTTGCCTCCTTGTCCATCAGCGCCGCAATTGCATCCATGTCAAGTTGTGCTAGGGTGTATTTGGCGACTACATTGCCACCTGAAATCTCCAGTTGCAGGCTGGTGATATGCTCCGCCAGTTCGCCATTTAGGATGGGAGTGCTTGTGGATAGGACAAGTGCCTGCCCGCTTTCGTCCGCGCTCTTGCCTGGGCGGGCAGCCCATGATGCTGTCTTTTCGGCACCGTCGAAGTAAAGTGGATTCAGATAAATGTCCGCCACGGCGACAGATGGTTTCTCATTGACTGGTGTGATGCGAAGGCGTATTGGCTGGGAGAGGACGGACTTCTTGTCTGTCCCGTTGAGTTCGCCTTCGTCCGTGGCGCATATCTTGAATGTGGCATTCTCGTCGTCAAGCACCTGGTGTTCCTTGAGAGTGAACGTAATCTCGTTGCCGCTGCATGTTATTTCCGCCACATCAGCAGGGACATTGTTTTCCACAATGGAGTATGACAGTGCATCGTTGCTGCCGTACTGGATGTCTATGTCCGCAAATATAGCGAATTGCGACACATTGTACGCATGAGTTTTTTCCCCGTACTGCGATGAACTATCATTGGCGTTTGAACTGTATTCAACGAATGTAGCCTGGTTTTCAACCTGCGAATCAAGCACTGGGGCAGTGTTGGCAACCAACACTGTCTTTTCGTAGTATTCTTCACTGCTGGCACTTGGCAGTTCATCCAAGTATGCTGGATAACTTACGCTGAATGCTCTGATGGAAAGCGTCTGGCCTCTAACAGGCGAAACCGCTTCTGGTACTGTGCAGGGGACACCCTGTTCTGCCACGCTTCCTGCCACGTATGTGCCGTCCAAATAAAATTCATAAAGGAATCTGACCTCATCGCCATCGGGGTCGTCAACGTTTGATGCCTGGACAGTGAAGCCATTTGTGTCATGTGTATATATGGTGCCTGGTGTTGTAACTGCTGTCGTGACTGCGGGTGCACGGTCTGTGTCTTTCAATTCAAACGACCAAAGTTCATAGATTGCCTCGTTGTCTTCTCCGTCCATGACGTTTGCTGCAATGCGTACTGTGCCGCTGGCATTGCGGGCGGCGCCGTTGAGAAGTTCTGGAGACAAGGTCAGGGACACTGACAGAGTAACTTCCCCTGCGCCAGTCGTAGGCATGTCTGTGACACTCCATGTGCATAATTCGATTGGAATGTCATTTCCGTCGATTGTAGCCGTCAGGTCAATTGCCTTGATGCCGCTTTCGTCGCCGCTGTCTGTATTGTCCTGGAAGGTGGCGGACAACTCAACTTTTGCAGTGCCGTTTTTATCTTCGGCATAGCTTTCCTCGCAGGCACTCAGAGCCTTGATGACAGGCGCACTGTCTCCTGGCAGTTTGACCTGTACGGCGGGGGTACCAGTGGAGGTTTCACAGTTTATGCTGGCAGTAAGGCTTCCGCTCCTCGCTTCTCTTCCGGGCGTGATAGTCAGCTCTATGTCATAGCCGTTGCAGGATGTGTCTGGATAGGTTATGTCAAACCTGTCTTGCTTCTGCGAACCTTTGGCGGATTCCTGGGCGGTGGACACCTGTGCATCTGCACCATTGACCCTGGCCGACACGCTCCAAAATTGTCCTGCGCTGTATTCGCCACTGTCCATTGGCGGCATGAAAACAGAGAAATGAGTTGGAGCAATGTCCAGTTCGGACGGGTATTCGGCCTTGTATGCGATTGTGAACGGCAGGTAGGCTGTCATGCTCTCATCTGAGAATTGTGCCCTTGCCGTATTGTCCGAGACAAGCCTGAGCATTGACTTGGGACTGCTGTTCAAGTGTATAACACCTTGGGCAGTTCCCGCATTGTTGTCTGTCTTATGCCTGACTGTGTAGTATATGTTCACATTATTGCACTCTGAAGGCACCGTGAAGGAAATTGAGTTTGTGCCAGCGTCTATGACTGGAGCCTGTGCACCTTCAGGGGCAGCTATGCATTTATTGTTTTCATTGAAATATAATACCTGGGGATCGCTTATAATGTAGGAGCTGGTGTTTACTCCTGTGTTATATGTCACGATATTTCCAGTGTATGGCACGAAGTCTATGGACGCTGCTTCTGGTGTGCAGGGAGCCTCATGGACATTGTTCTTAATGTACTTTATGTAGTACACGCCTATTGCCAACGAGCATTCTGTCGTGTTTGCCATGTTGGCGATGGTGGTTCCATTCTCGTCGCACAGCGTCAGTGTCTCGCTGGAGGCAAGTCCTGGATTGTTCCAGCTTATGCTGATTGAATCATAATATGTGTTTCCCACCACTAGTACCCAGGTAAGGCTGCTTGCCTGGCTTTTGTAGTCCTTGCCCAGTTTTTCAAAAGAAGCCAAGGTATCCTTTGTGTCGCTCTCCAATGTATATTGTGTTTTCCCTGCGCCTCTGAAATAGAGGTAGTTCATTGCGCCTGGCATCGGCCCACCAGGCGGCAGGCATTCATCGTGTTCGTCCCAGGCGTCGCTGGAGCTGGCTTCCGTACCTATAGTTAATGCGCTTGATGTGTCAGCCGTATTGCCTACTTTGATATTTACTTCAAAACCATTAATGGCGAGGGGCAGCGCTAGTGCCAGTAGTATTGTGTAAAATAATGTCTTTTTCATTTTGAGAATCTCCCCTATCTAGAGTATACAACAGCTAAATTCATGCTCGCAATATAAACCGTCTTTCAACTTTACAAGCACTAAAACATATATTTTAAACGCAAAAAAACGAAAATATTGTTTGCGCCTTTGGGAATGGGCTGTATATTCCGTCAAAAAATTATTTAGCCGATACATTCGAGAGTGCATACCGTGATCAACAGGCAATTGGAAGAAAAACGATACGTGAGGCATCTTGGAGACCTTGATGCCTATTGGAGAATGAAACGCTGGGAATGCCCGTTTTGCCATAGGACGTACAAGATCGAGGAGCTTGAGCCTCTTTCCATGAACAAGTGCAAGAAGTGCTCCCAGAAATTCTATGTGCCCAGGAAAATCGGGGACTATTATCTGGTGGCCACTTGCGGTGAAGGTGGAATGGGAAGCGTATATGAGGCCGTGTCCCGCCGTTTTCCGCACCAGAAGCTTGCTATGAAGCTTCTCTCACGCCGCGCCCGCGAGAATCCGCCCAATATTAGGGCAATTCTCAACGAGGCGGAGGTAAGTTCCCATTTCCGCGATTCGGAATACATCGCTTCTTCTCTGGATAGCGGTTATATTGAAGACGAATTTTTCATCGTCATGCCGCTGGTCGAAGGCGAGGGGCTGGACAAGAGGATAGAGCGCCTTGGTAAACTGCCACCCAAGGAGGTGCTGACTTTGACAAAGCACGTGCTTGCAGCAGAACAGCACATCTACGCAAAAGGCTATCTCTTCCGCGATATGAAGCCTGAGAACATAATCGTCAACAAATATGGCTATGCCATTCTGCTGGACTTTGGTCTCTGCATTCCATTGGAAAAGGCAAAATGCCCGGACGAGGAATTCATCTCTGGTTCACCTTACTATATCCCGCCTGAACGCCTTCTGGGAAACCCAGAAGATGCTAACAGCGAAATATACTCCATTGGAATGGTAATGTACCATGCGCTGACGGGCAGCACTATTTATGATGCGGACGAATTGGAGGCGCTTGCAAGGCGCCATGTGGCAACCCTGCGTGTGAAAAACGCCTCCAAGATGACGGGCATCCCCACAGAAATAGCTCAGCTGCTGGAGGCGATGATCAAGGTTTCCCCCCAGGAACGCCCGCAGACTTTCAAGGAAGTCTTTGACGCAATCTGCGAAATCCAGGAGACGCTTGGAAACTGAGGCTGCGCTCTTTGTCATGCCCCAGAGCTTGTTCCCGCTAAGACAACCAGTGTGAACATCGCATTGGCACTTAGTGGGGCGCAGGGCTGTGAGGAAGCCTCAATTTCGCCTGGAGCGCCTCCACATAAAAAATAACGACATAGCCGTTTGCAAAAAAAAGGTGATGTCGTATATTTTGTTCCCGCCACGTCGTTGAATTGGAACTTGGCGGCAGGAAAGTTGTGAACCGGGTCAGGTGGGGAACCAAGCAGCCCTAAGCAGCCTACCTGGGCGCCAGGCACTCTGCTTCAACGGCGTGGTTTTTTATTTGCAGTCAAACAACACAATTACGGAAACATAATCGATGGCATATCAGGTATTGGCAAGAAAATGGCGTCCCCAGACCTTTGACGAGGTGGTGGGGCAGGAGCATATCAGCCGCACTCTCAAGAACGCCATTGTTAACAACCGCATCGGGCACGCATATCTTTTCGTTGGCTCGCGAGGAATTGGAAAGACCACCACGGCCCGCATATTCGCAAAGGCATTGAATTGCCCAAACAACCATGACGGCGAGCCTTGCTGCAAATGCAAAAGCTGCCAGGAAGTGGCCGCAGGCACTTCACTTGATGTTATTGAGATAGACGGCGCCTCCCACAACAAGGTGGAGGATATCCGCGACATTAGGGATTCAGTTCAATACGCCCCCGCTAACGGCAAATACAAGATTTACATCATTGACGAAGTTCACATGCTCACAACACAGGCATGGAACGCACTGCTGAAGACATTGGAGGAGCCCCCGCCACATGTGAAATTCCTCTTCGCCACTACTGAACCACACAAGGTGCTGCCCACCATCATCTCCCGTTGTCAGCGCTTTGATCTGAAACGAATTCCCGTTCCACTGATTGTCAAAAGGTTGCGCTTCATCGCAGACCAGGAGAAAATCAATATTGATGATAATGCGCTGGCCGCAATGGCACGTGCCGCAAATGGTGGCATGAGAGACGCACAGTCCATTTTCGACCAAATCATTGCGTTCTGCGGCGGTGCCAATGGAGAAGGCATCATTACCGAACAGGATGTTATTGACGTATTTGGTCTGGCATCAGGTACGGAACTGAGGGAAATCGCCTGCGCAATATTCTCAAACAACCTGAAGGCTGGACTTATGGTCCTTCAAAAACTGGCCGATGAAGGCCGTGATTTGGAACACCTCTATTCAGACCTTATCGAATATGTGCGCAACATTATGGTGGCGGGGCTCTGTAATGCATCTGCCGAAGTGTTGCAAGTCAGTGAGACAGAACTTGGTGACCTGCTCAATATCGGCAGAAATCTTGATCCCAAGATGCTGCAGCGGGTGCTCCAGGAGCTGATAGCGCAGGAATGGTCTTTCCGTTCTGCATTGAACAAGCGTGTGTATTTCGAGGCTACATTGGTAAAAATCATGCTGGAGGCACATAGCGTTCAGATTGATGACATCCTTGCACATCTGAACCGCATGGCAGGCATTATTCCAAATGATCCTGTTCCAGAGCGTCCAACACCAACTATTCCACCACCGCCAGCACCCGTGCCAGCACCAGCACCGGCGCCAGCACCAGCGCCCGCGCCAGCACCAGCACCAGTGCCAGCACCAGCACCAGCACCTATGCCACCGCCCCCACCGCCTGTGCCAGAGCCAGAACCAGCGCCAGAACCAACTCCCGCACCAGAGCCCGAACCAGCTCCCGCGCCAGAACCAACTCCCGCGCCAGAGCCAACTCCCGCGCCAGAGCCAACGCCCGCACCAGAGCCAACTCCCGCACCAGAGCCAACTCCCGCGCCAGAGCCAGAGCCAGAGCCTGCGCCAGAGCCAGTGCCTGCGCCAGAGCCAGTGCCTGCGCCAGAGCCAGAGCCAGAGCCAACGCCCGAACCAGAGCTAGTGCCCGAGCCAACTACCGAGCCAGTGCCAACTCCCGAGCCAGTGCCAACTCCCGAGCCAGTGCCAACTCCCGAGCCAGAGCCAGACGCCGAAGAAGCCAATGTGGTGGAAGATGAGATGCAGCAGGCTGTTCCAGCTCAAAGGAGCATAGAGGACATAAATGCATTGCTGTCCCAGGCTGCAGTCGATATGGAGGATGAGGCGGATCCTGCGCTTTCTGTTGACAATGCCAGCGAACTTATGGAGAGCCTTACCCCCGAGGCAATACAGACACGTCTTGCGGAGTACCTTGCTGAAAATGCAAATGACAATGGGCATTTGAGCGATTTCATCTCAAATATGAAGGCGGAGTCATTCGGCCCCAGCGGTCTGAATTTGACCTATATTAGCACAAATCTGTCACCAGTGGAATTAGACACATTGGAGAACAAGCAGGCCTTGCAGATGATAAATGCCTCATACGCCGCATTGGGCCTGTCGGGAACAGTCACATTGTCACCAGCACAAGGCGGCAGCGAGAAGAAAAAGTACCGCAGAGGCAGCTACATTGAGAATCAGCACATTGCGGCGAATCCCACAGTAATGCACGCCAACAAGTTGCTCAACACCAGGTTGGTCGATGCCAGGCTGATTGAAAAGGATGATGAAAAATGATGCAGTATCCAGAACAGCTGCGGAAAGTTATGGCGTTCCTGGCTCATTTGCCTGGCGTGGGAACACGCACATCTGAGCGCATGGGAATTGCAATGATGTCTTGGAAAGCAGAGGACCTGGCTGCATTTGGCACCTTGCTTTCTTCACTTAAGGAGAA
>JAFSTJ010000752.1 GCA_017450525.1 Victivallales bacterium
AGGTCGCGGGTAGGCTCCTTAAGTTCCATGATGTCCCGCTGGTTCTTCAGGCAGGGGAGATATGCCATCACGATGCCCCAGGGCTTGTGGTAGAACTCCGTGCGGACGCGGTCCATGGGCAGGGAGTAACTGTAGTAGTAGAGGCGGTCGTTTTCTGGCGGGAGCAGGTCCTTGCGGTGTGGGAAATAGCCCGAGAACTGGTGCTCGCCAGTGAGCATCACCTGGAAATGGGACAGCAATTCCATCATGAGCATACCAGAGCAGTGAGACATGGAATACGGCGTTGTGCCCCCTGTCTGCATACGTACAACTGCGTCCATGCGCTTGTACATGTCCCTGTCGCTGTAGATGGAGTATGTTAGGCGGCGTTCTCCGTCAGGCGTGGTATATCCGCAGCCCTGCTTTGCATTGTCGTTGCACACGTTTTCCATCTCGTCGATGTAGGTGCCGTCCAGACTGCCGAAGACGCGCCCCCATGCAGCGATGCAGCGCATAAGGTAGTCCGTATAGCCTGTGTTGGAATTGACGCGGACGTATGCCCTTGGGCCGCCTGCGTCGGGACGGGACGGATTCGGGCCAAAGTTGGCACGCAGATATTCCGCATCGGGGCTGGATACATTCTCGCGGCGGACGCCTACGTTGCGATGGTTCCAGTAGGGCAGCACCTTGCGGCCGGCGGCATGGTCTGCATTGCGCACTTCCGTGGCATGGACTTTTTCGCCTGCGCGCTCTGGATCTGGATCCAGTGACACCTGGGATTTCCATCCATCGGGCCAGTAAACCAGCAGATTGCCGCGTGCTTCGCCTTGGAGACGGTCATACTGTGCGGAAATGGTCCATGCCCGCCAGCCCTTTGGCAATGGGCGCACTGGTGTTGCAATCAAGCCGATGTTGAATTCAGCCAGGCCGCCTTCTGGCACCTTTGTGCCTGGCAGCACATAGCGGGCATTGAGCCTGGCCGCCTCGCCATTGGCTGTGCGTTCCCAGACGAAACTGTCATTGCGGTCCTTGGGCCAGAATGCCTTGTCGTCATCATGGAATAGCATGATGCCGCCATTGGTGCCGCCCAGCCAGACATGTGTACAGAACGGGCGCACAATAAGGTCGCCAGTCTTGTCCTGGGAGAGGAGATGTGTGTATGACACGTCTGGCCCCACGATGGTGCGCAAACTGCGTCCAGTAGTGCCCGTGTAGTGTGCGCTTTCGGCAAATGCATTTTCGGTCTGCGTAAGCAGCGAGAGGAACTCTGTCTTTTCCAAGCCTTTGAGGCCCTTGAAATCGAAACTTACTGCACCATCATATTCGATTGTGGTGGTGACTTGCCCTTTGACGAATGCAGGCGCGATGATTGTGCGTACAAATGCCTTGCGCCCCTTGGCGTCGATTGTCAAATCCTTCACAGGCGAGAACTGCAATGAGAACTGCTTGCCTTCATATTGCCCAACAAGGGCAAGCGGCGCCTTAAGCATTTGCTTGCCGCCACAAGTGACGCCCTTGAGCAACTCGTTGCCGCCAAAGTCATAGTCTCTGTTCCACACGCGGAAGAGGGAGCCTTTGCGCTCCACAGGGGAAAAAGGGCTGGGAACCCAGTCAGCCTCCAATGCCTCCAGGCCCAGGCGTTCAGTTTGGTAGAGCAGCAGGCTTTGTGGCAGGACCACCTTGTCCACGCCCTTGTTCACATCCAGTTTAAGGTGCGGGAGGCGCAATGCCGCCAGCATACGTATTTCCTTGCCTTCCAGGGCGCGTTTGTATGTGGTGAACCTGGCGATGGTGGTCTTGTTCTGGCGACCGAACTTGCCGCTGGCGCCAATGTCAAAGTACTTGTTCCAGCCGCTGAATGTGCCGCCTGGCTTGTAGTCCCTCACCAGGTTTCCGTCCATGTACAGCCGCACTTCGGTGGGCGTGTAGGTAAAGACCAGATGATGGCGTCCCTTGACGGTGAACTTGGGTGCCAGCACTCGTGGGAAGCAGTTCCATTTCGGGTTCGGATTGCCGAGATACACGCCAACGCCGTCATTGCCGTGCTTATAGATGTAAAGCGTGCTGTTCTTGCCAGTGCAGGATGCAATCATGTATGTGCCCACGCTATTGCCATCCCATGCATTGTTGGCAAAGACCACCTCGAATGTGCCGCTTTCTGGCGCGAAGTTTCCTTCAGTTTGATAGCGTATTGCGGCGCAATCCTCGCCCACGATGATGCCCTGGCAAATTGCCTCGGTTGGGTCTGCATCAAATGTTGGGCGTGTGCCTTGGAGAATTATTCCCTTGGGCGAGCCCGTGGCAAACTGCGCGTCCGCAGTCTGCGCCTGCCACATTGCGGCGAAATCCGCGTCGAACAAGCGGTCCTTCTCCAGTTCCTTCACATTTTCCACTGCGAATACCGTGACTGCTGCGCAAGCCATACAAGTAAGAAGTTTCTTCAGCATATATTTCAATTCCTCAGTTGTTGAGATAGATGAGTGCATTACTATTGTTGTATGTGATGTCGCTCTTTGTCGCACTGTAGCCGTACAGCGTTGCCTCGTAGCCTTCTTCAGTGAAGGAGGTCACATGCCCGTCCAGGAAACCGAAGTTGAACTTGCCAGCATGCACTGGTGTCTGTTTTCCTGCAGCAGTTGCGGACTTTCTGCAATAGCTGCAATGGTTGTATCCAGTGTAGGGATTGCTGCCGCTTGTCCAGGAGCCATCCATCAAGGCGATGTCGCTGGCCGGTATGTTCAATGTGCTTTGCTTTACTGGCTTTTCTGCATAGTCAGGCTGTCCCAGTTTGATGTTCCAAATCAGATGACGGTCGCCTTTGAACCAGCCAGGCTTTACAAAGTAGGGTCCGCTTGAACTTGTGCCTGCTTCATCCACTGAATTGCTTGGGCAGGCAAAGCATTTGGCGTCTATGTTGTATCCCTCGTTCAGTTTCGCATACCATAGACCATGGCTGTCCTGGTTGGGCTTGATAGAGGCCGCCAGAATCCATCCATCATAGTCGTCTGTGTACAGCAGTGCGCCTGTCATGATGGTCTTCATGTTATTGGTGCAACTTATTGCACGTGCTTTTTCACGCGCCTTGCTCAATGCAGGCAAAAGCATAGCCGCCAGAATCGCTATAATTGCAATGACAACCAGCAATTCAATCAAGGTGAACATTCTTCTCATTTTTGGACTCCTTATTATTTATGTGAAAACTAAAGCGATTCAAGGAATTTTTGGACATCCGCGGCGCGTGAACCCATTTGCTCATTGGCAAAATAGAGCATTTCCCAGCAGATCAGCTTTTCCGCGTATGGTGCTGCCGCCGCAATCTGCGCGGCAATGCGGCTGGGTTTCGCTGGAATGCTTGGATTGACCAGCGAGCAGTCATAGCCTTCGAAAAGTTCTATGTTGCTCCAAAAGCGTATGCCGTGGTGCTGGCATATCTTCTTCCAAAGAGGATAGGTGTATTTCTGTTCGGACAGCCCCAGACCGCCGCATCCGATGGAATCCTGTGGCGCCAATATGTCCAGTTGCACACCGTCCAGCAATGCATTCCAGGATTCTTCCATTTCGCCCAGTTTGCCTTCGTAGTACTTTGTGGCAGGTGACATGAGTATCTGGCACTGAGGCGCGTTCTGCTTCAGCCTGTCGCAGAAGCCGCGGTATATTGCATTGAGGAATGTTTCGGCCTGCAAGTCACGCTGTCCGCGATAGGCGGTCTCGGGCGCGAAGTAGATGCCCTCGAAGCGCCCGCCGTATAGCTGGAACAATTCGTCCAATGTGGCGAAATGTGCATCCTTTTCACGTTGCACAATGGCGGGGTCGCTGCCCGTATGCCATCCGGCTACAGAGCCGTATCCTCCCAGAAAAACATGCAGCCCCAGTTTCTCTGCCGCAGACAGCATTTTGCCAAGTGAATCAAAGCACTTGTAGGAGGCAAAGTGCCTGCTTGGATAGTAGCAGGTCTCAAGTTCGTTCCATACTGCCGCCTGGAAAATGACTGTATCCACGCCGCATTTCTTCAAACGCGCCAGATTCAGGAGCCATTCCTCCTCGCTGGCGTGAAGCAACGTAAGTCCCTTGTAGTTTGGTGGCTGCGCATAGATGAAGGAACCCGAAATGCGCATTTGCGGCTTTGGAGCGGGATGCTCTGCCACCCACTGCTCGTTAGCCGCATTCAGCTGCGCCTTGCGCTTGTTGGTCTCTTCTATGATATCGTCCGATGCGCTGAAGATTCTAAAATCCTCAACATTCAATATTTTCCAGTTGACTGCCATGATATGCCCTCTACTATGCTTGCTGGGAGAATATAGTCTAAATTCCCCGATTTTCTAGCGAGTGCGGTTGTTATGGGACTAATGGGACTAATGGGCTAATGGGGCTAATGGGACTAATGGGACGGATGGGACGGATGGGACTAATGGGACTAATGGGACGGATGGGATGGATGGGACAGATGGGATGGATAGGACAGATGAGACGCTGGGGCGCTGGGAACGCTGGGGCGCAAGGGCGCTGGGAACGCTGGGGCGCAAGGGCGCAAGGGCGCTGGGGCGCTGGGAACACTGGGAACGCTGGGGGCGCTGGGGGCGTAGGGGCGTAGGGGCGCAGGGGACTTATGGGGCGCAGGGGGTGCTGGGAGCGCTGGGGACGTGGGAGCTTATGGGACATGTTTTGCCGTAATGCCTCACTTATTGGTATTCAGGAACATTAAAAAGTTTTGTCTTTCCTATAAAAGTTTAGTTTTTATAG
>JAFSTJ010000753.1 GCA_017450525.1 Victivallales bacterium
CCAGCGCATCCTGCTCCAGTTCGCCTGGATACACGTTTATGGGCGCGATCCAGCCGCAGCGCTTCTGTATGCCGTCGATTATGTCCTGGAAGCGCATTAGACCGCCAGTAAGGAGAATGCCATCCACCTGCCCGCAAAGCACGGCGCTCATCTCGCCGATTTGCTTGCAGATCTGGTAGATCATAGTGTTCCACACCAGGCTGGCCTTGGGATCGCCTTCTTCCACCTTGCGGTGAATTATGTCCGAATCCGATGTGCCGAACAGGCTGACAAAGCCCCCTGCCCTGGAGCATGCGAGGCGTACATCCTTGATGGAGTGCTGCTCGATGTAGTCCAGCAGAGCCAGGACTGGCACGCTGCCGATGCGGGTGGGTGTGAATGCGCCTTCGCCGTCTGCGCCCATGTTGCCGTCAACCATCTTTCCCTTGCAGTGTGCGCTGACGGTGATGCCGCCATCGATGTGCGCCACAATGAAGTTGCAGTCGCCATAGCGCTTGCCAAGCTTTTCAGCGTGGAATGCTGCCACTGCCTTCTGGTTTAGGACATGGGAGTGGGAAGTGCGATAAACGCCTTTGATGCCTGTGAGCCTGGCGTAGTCGCAGTATTCGTCCACATTGGTTGGATTTAGAGTGTAGGCCTTGCGCCCGAATTCCTGGGCGAACTTCCATGCCAGCATGACGCCCAGTTTGGCTGGGTGCTCGCTGCCGCCCACTGCCGCAACCGTGTCATCATAGAGACGTTTGTCAATGGCGGTGACGCCTCCTGGTTGTGAATATGCGCTGCCGCCGCGCCCGACAAAGACGTCTATGTCCTTTGCGGCCACGCCGTAGTCCGCCAACATGTCCATGATTACCTTATAGCGGAATGGGATCTGGTCGTTCACATGAGGATATTGCAGCAATACGGGAGCATCGTGGAACACGCTCTTCTCAAACAGTGATGTCTCATTCTCGTAAAGACTTACCTTCGTGGATGTAGAACCAGGGTTTATCACCAATAGCTTCAACTTCCTGCCTTCTTCCGTTGACATAGTTTTTTCCTTTTCTCAAGGGGTTGATATTATGCTTTTCGTAAAGGGTGTGAAATATATCTTTGGAACCTGTTTTTTCAATTTATGAGACACAAGTTAAGGATTCATCGCCATCACAGTTTCAGCAATACAATAATAATCATTTTATAGCGTTTAATGCACATAAAAGCAAAATACCATTTTTAAGCAAGTAAGTTGAAAAAGAAGTGAGGCAAGTTAGATTTATGGACAAATCATCAAGAGGCAAAAGGAAGCTGCTGCTAGTATCATGCGCTGGGCTTGACTTATGCTTGGTGCAGCGCAGCAAAATACTGGCAAAAATGCGTTTCCAGCCATTGCAGCCAGTGTTCCCAGCAGTTACATGCACGGCACAGGCGACAATGCGGACAGGACTGCTTCCCGCCGAAAACGGCATTCTCTGCAATGGCCGTTACGACAGGAAGGAGTGCAAGGTAACATTCTGGAGCCAGTCCGCCAAGCTGATGCCACAGCCACGCATTTGGGACAATTTGCGCAGCCGTGGCGGGCGCGTGGCGGTGCTTTTCCACCAGCAAAGCCTGGGTGACACCGCGGACATAGTACTGTCGCCTGCTCCAGTCCACAAGCATGGGGGTGGCATGGCGGAGGCATTCCATGCAAAACCAGCCAGCCTACCAGCAGAACTCAGACGGATGGCAACGGAGACATTCCGCCTGCGCCATTACTGGGGGCCGCTAGCATCAGCTGAGGCAGGCGCATACTGTGCAGAAGCGACAGCCGCTGTGATGGAACTTTATGCTCCTGAACTGGTGATGACATATCTGCCTGACATGGACTATTGCCTGCAAAGGGAAGGTCCACAAGGCAAGCATGTGGAACTTGAGCTGGATTTGCTTGCAAACCACATCAGATACCTGCTTGACGCTGCGGATGAGCTGGGATACGAATCCGTATTCTGGGGGGACTACTCCATAGTTCCTGTTTCCAGAGTGGTCTATCCCAACAAAGCGCTGCTTGCATCAGGGCTGTTTGCAGTCAGGGAGGTCAATGGCAGGCAATACCCCAACCTGTACGAAGCAAAGGCATTCGCCATGACCGACCACCAAGTGACGCATGTGTTCGTGAATGACAAGGCACTCATTCCGCAAGTGCAGGAGCTGCTGGCCTCTCTGCCTGGCGTGGCGGCGGCACTGACACCAGAGGAAGCAGGCCTGTCGCACACCAATTGCGGGGAACTGGTTCTGCTGGCAGAAGCCGACAGTTGGTTCGCATACAAGTGGTGGGACGATGACAGGACTGCCCCAGACTACGCAAATCATGTGGACATACATTCCAAGATTGGATACGATCCATGCGAGTTGTTCTGGAAAATCCCATTCTTCTCCACGGCAACGGACTGCAACCTGGTGCGCGGCTCACATGGACGGGCGGATGCGCCAGCCGCATTCTACGCATCACAGGGCATTGATTTGCTATACAACGCAAATACGCTGCCAGAATTGGCGGCAATGATAAAAGACGAGGTTATTGGATAATGTTGGTACTTGGCATTGAAAGCAGCTGCGATGAAACCGCAGCCTCACTTGTGGAGGATGGCTTCACCGTACGTTCAAGCGTGATTTCCTCACAGATAGCAAAGCACGCGCAATTCGGCGGCGTTGTTCCCGAATTGGCGGCTAGAGAACACCTGAAGAACATCGCGCCTGTAGTGGAAAGCGCACTAAGGGAAGCAGGTGCAAGCCTGAATGACATTGACGCAGTGGGCGTCACGAACCGTCCTGGACTGGTGCCCGCCCTGCTGGTGGGCAACGCATACGCCAAGGGCCTTGCCGCAGCGAGAAACATCCCCATTGTGGGCATCAACCACTTCCTGGGACACATATACGGCGCATTTCTGGAAAACAAGGAACTACTTGAGGACAAAAACAACTTCCCAATTCTGGCGCTGGTGGTGTCAGGCGGGCATACCGCAATCGTGAAAATACCCGCAGACGGCAAGGCCAGCATCCTTGGCTCCACACTTGACGACGCTGCAGGAGAAGCACTGGACAAGGCAGCAAAAGCCCTTGGTCTGCCCTACCCTGGCGGCCCCGTCATAGATAGACTCTCCAAGGAAGGCAATCCAGCCGCCTTTGCATTTCCACGCTCATTGACAGGCGCGGCTGGCAAGGCAGTCAGCCCCGAACACAGGTTTGACTTCAGTTTCAGCGGCGTAAAGACCTCGCTGCTGTATGCGCTCAAGGGTGATGAATCAATCGTTAAGACACGGCTGAACGACCTGGCCGCCAGTTTCCAGGAGGCGGTAATAGACGTGCTGGACATGAAGTCCAGGGACGCGGCAAAGGCCATCGGCGCGAAGGTGGTATGCCTGTGCGGCGGCGTGGCTTGCAACAGCCGCCTCCGTGAAAAAATCGCCACATCCTGCCAGAAGCGAGGCAGGCGCTTCGTATGCGCACCACCCAAATACTGCACAGACAACGCAGCCATGATTGGCGGACTTGCCTGGCACTATCTAAAGCACGGCGGCAATGCTGACGTTTTCGGAATCAACGCACGACTGGAGTCCTCGCTGGGTACCCTGCCCTTCGCCCCCTTGGCATAATTCAACACAGAGGCGCTTTTTTAACGCAGAGACGCAGAGGCGCAAAGGCGCAGAGAAATAAAATGTAATGAATAGTGTAAATAAAAAGATAGCATTAGCGGTTCTGCTGTCAGTTACCTTGCTGCTGTGTGCGCCATTCGTGGGCAGCAAACTGCTTTTGCCTTCCGATTTGTTTGTAGATACTCTGGACGGCATGATACTGCGCCGCATGCGTATTCCACGTGTATTGCTGGGTTTCTTTGCAGGGGCGGCGCTATCCTTTGGCGGCGCATGTTTCCAATCGCTATTCCGCAATGGACTTGCCTCTCCATACACGCTGGGACTTTCAGGCGGCGCGGCATTGGGCGTGTCCATTGCAGCGTGGCTCGGCGTGGGAGGCACGCTGCTAGGCATGGGAGCCAATGGCATCGCTGCGTTTGCAGGCGCATTCATTGTGTCGGCACTTGTCTATATGCTTAGCCGCTGCGGGCGCCGAAATGACGGCAATACAATGCTCCTTGCGGGCGTGGCAATCAGTTTCTTCACATCCAGCGTGATAATGTTTGTCCAATATGCAGGACGCGAGGGAGAACTATTCCGCGTGATGAGATGGATGTCAGGCTCCCTGGCAGTAAGCGACTATGCCCCGCTGTTCATACTGGTGCCAATGTGCGCAATTGCGCTGTTCGCTTCCTTCGCAGGCGGTGCAGAGGCGCTGGATCTGCTCAGCGTCGGCGATGACTTTGCCGCAAGCAGAGGAATTGACTTGAAGAAAGCCAGGCTACTTACATTTGCGGGCGTCTCGCTTATAACAGGCGCAGTGGTCGCGCTATGCGGCCCCATTGGCTTTGTAGGGCTCGTATGCCCCCATATTGCCAGGCTTGCCATAGGCGCACCCAATAAACGCCTTATTCCAGTGGCTATGCTGCTTGGCGGAACATTCCTAACACTATGCGATACCATCGGGCGTTCCATCTCACAAAACGCCGAAATACCAGCAGGCATAATCAGTTCACTTATCGGCGCCCCATTCTTCCTGTATCAACTGCTGAAAAGAGACTAAAAAAGAGCGCCCCGAAATCGGGGCGCCTCTCTAGAAATCGTTATAATGCCTTTAGCGTGTTTCCGCTAAGGCAACCTGAGTGGGCGCCGCCTCGGCGCCCACATATAAATCAGTATTGAATTTCCACCCTTGCGCCGTTCTTATCGAAGGAGGCGCGTTCTGCGGCGTAGATCTTTGCGCCTGTAAGGATGTCCTCGTATGGCAGATACTTCTGGTCTGAACTTTGGCCGCGGACTGCGGAGAGGAAGTTGTCAATTTCCACATGCCAGCCAGTGGGCAGGCCCACATCAGGCAGCGTGATCTTTTCTGGCTCGCCCTTGATTGGATAGAACACGAAGCCAGCGGGGTCGCTGACAAGTGTGCCTTCCGTGCCGATAATCTGGAAACTCATCTCAAATGGCGCACTTGCTGGCGCAGACCAGCCGCCTTCCGCGAACACAGCTGGCCCGCCTTCGTCAAAGTGATAGATTGTGAATGAGTGGTCAGGAGTACCATAGCCATTGCAGGTACCCACGCAGGTGACTGCCTTTGGCTTGCCGCAGAAATAGAGGACTTCGTCAATGTCATGCATGTGCAGATCCAGGATGGAGCCGCCAGAAAGTTTGTCATTCATGAACCAGTTCTGCCAAGCATTGCCATCGATGTTTGGAGAGAAGCGCTTGAAGAGCAGGCTCTTGATTTTGCCAATCTTGCCAGCCTTCACCAGTTCGTATGCCTTGCGGTATTCTGGCCATGCACGCACGCAGAGGCCCACTGTGAAGCACTTGTCGCTGGCCTTCGCGGCGGCGATGATCTCCTCAGCCTCCTGAACTGTAAGCGCAACGGGCTTCTCCAGCAGCACGTTCTTGCCAGCCTTCAATGCCGCGATGGCGAACTTGGCATGCATATAGGTTGGAGCGCAGATATCCACTTCCTCCACATCGGGATTTGCGATAAGGTCCATTCCGTCTTCATACACCGCGATGCCAGTCAAATCAACGAAAGTGTTCTGTGCGCCGCCAATGTTGCCGATGACCTTCCTGATGTCGCCCTTGCGCTTGTCCGCATCCGCATCAGCAATTGCGATGACCTGGCTTTTGCCGCTGTTCTGGTGAATGTTGAAATGGGTCGTGCCCATGAAGCCGAAACCGATAATGCCAACTTTAACTTTTTCCATAAGTCACCTACTCTCCTGATTCCATTTGCCTTATTATGTTATAAAG
>JAFSTJ010000754.1 GCA_017450525.1 Victivallales bacterium
ATATGCCATAATTGCTGCTGTAGCGGCTGCCAACAACTCCATTGCGTATGGCGGGCGCCATGTTTCCAGCCATGCATTTGACTCTGGCTTTGCACACACCATCCAGATGCAGTTCCTGCCAGCCCGACGGGTCGAACTTCAGCAACAGACGATTGGGTGTGCTGCTGGACAAAGGAACTGTATTGGATATCAAGGTGCAGTCCACCTTGCCTTCCACGCCAATCAAAGCCCCCACCTGGTATGTATTGTTGCTCTTCTGATAGAACATCATGAAACCGCAGTGATGCTTGCCCTTCTTGTCCTTGGGCTCGGTCAGTTCATACTTGGAATCAAAAAGAAAGCATCTGCCGCCCTTGCGACCTTCCCACACTTCAGGTACAATCTTGAACTCAATCTCACACTCAAAGGCCCCCTGCGGCGAAAACTCAGGATGACTCTTGAGTAGAATGGCACCGCCCTGGACATCCTTGGTCTCCATCGAAACACTCTTCAGTCCATCCTCGGTAAACTCTATCACATTGTTGCCGCGCAGTTTGAACTGATACGCAGCATCCAGTTTCTTGCCGCTGCCAGTGAAGTCCAACTCCAGAGCTACCGCGCAAAACGCCATCGCTATTATAAATGCAATAATATTTTTCATTTTATATACCTCCTTTTATTTCAATATATCAATAAAAATCGGCCTCCAAATACCGCCGCCCTGTTCCCTGTCCAGCACGCGCACCACCAGGATGTTCTCTTTTCCAAACACGATTTCCTTGCGGCAATCCAGCGAGAATGTCTTGTTGTATCCCGAGCCGCCCAGGTCATGGCTGCCGATGTACTTTCCGTTAAGCCACACCCACGCCGATTCGTCCACGGCGACAAAACGCACTTCCACCGCATTGCAGTCCATTTTCGCAGGCATCTTGAAGCGAATGCGGTACCAGGCATATCCGTCGTATGCGTCCATTCCATTTTGGTTCCAATACCCGCACTTTGCCTTGTACCAATTGCTGTCATTGAACTTGGGCGCAAAGTAGTTGTGCTTGTGTCCCCTATTCTTCTCGTCTGGGAAAAGCTTCCAGTCATCCTGCGGTATTTCAATTGACTTGATTGTAGTTACTTCGTGGTCCCAGCTAGGGTCTTCACTGAGGCGCATGTTCTTGTTCTTGAATGGCCAGGAGAACTGTGTCGCCATGTCGCGCACTGTCTTGTCTGCGTCATTTGCCAGTTTTTCCAGCAATTCATCTGCCTGTGCATTCTTGCCCGCCAGACGCCCCAGCAAGGTGACTGCTGTGTAGCGCACCAGCGCCTCCTTGTCCGTCACCGCCGTCTTCAGCGCCTCCAGTTTTTTTTCTGGCTCCTGTGCGGCCAGCCTGTAAAGCGCATAGCGACGTATCTCCACATCCTCATTCGCAAGATATGGACGGCAATTGCCCTTGTCTATTTCCACACGCGCAGCCCGCCGCTGTTCCAAAGTGCCTGCGCAAAGCAAGGTTGCGCAAAGCATCAACGCAATACATGTCACTTTCATCTCGAATCTCCTATTTATTGAACATAAAAACAATTTGCAAACAAGCAGTACGATAATTATAATAACGCACTTTGCAAACTGATTTATAAATAATAAGGAGCAAAAATGAAAATCGCCTCTTTCTCAAAGAAAATCACACCCGAATGTGGCACGTTGATTGCTGGATATGGACCACATGACGTGTCGGTCGCAATACATGATGACTTGTACCTCTCTGGCATCTGCCTGGACGACAATGGGCACAAGGTCCTGCTAATCAGCTACGACCTGCTGGGGATGGACGCCTGGTACGTTCAGGAGATACGCCAGCGCTGCGCGCAGATCATCGGCGGCAATGAGGCAGATGTGCTGCTGACCTGCACCCACACACATGGCGGCCCCAGCACTCGCTCCGTCAAGACAAAGGTGCCAGACGACAAGATCGCGCACCAAATCATAGACTGGACGGTTGAGGCAGTCCAAAACATCGGCGACTTCACCGAATGTGACGTATATTTCTACTCTGGCGAATGCAATATGAACATCAACCGACGCATAACCAGCAACTACAATGTCTGCGTGCAACTTTCAGGAAACAGAGACCAGGAGTCCATGGCAAAGGGCTACTGCGACAGGGAACTGGGCATGCTGCTCTTCTACAAGAAAGACACGCAGGAATTGCTTCACTCCATTTTGAACTATGCGGCGCACCCCCTTGCCTCCCACACACACGGCAAAAGCGGGCACACCATCACAGCCGACTACCCAGGCGTGATACGCCGCATGATGGAGGATGAAAGCGGCGCACCCTGCACATTCATCACAGGTGCAGCAGGGGACCAGTTCCCAATAGATTCCGAAACTGGCTTTGAGGCACTGCCACATATGGCATACATGCTCTTCAAGGAAGCAATCAAGGGACTCACCGCCTTCAGGCATCCAGAGCGCTTCAAAATTGAAAACCCGACGCTAAAGACCTCAATTGAATGCTTTGAGGCAAATCCACGCCAAGACGCTATACTCCCCCAATACTACCAGGAAAAGGGTACCATTCCCTGCGAAGTGCAGTTGCTGGGCTTCGGGGACACTATTTGCCTGGTTGGCGTTCCAGGCGAAATGCTGGCGGAAGTCGGCCAGGAAATCAAGTGGCACTCCCCATTCCGCAAGGCATTCATACTATACAACTCTACCGCATACCTCAGCTATCTCTGCCACGGCAACGCCCTCATTGCAGGCTCATACGAGGCAAACTGCCAGATGATTTCCCAACGCGACACCCTAAAACTTGTATGCTGCGCCGTGGACGGCATGCACAAACTGCTACAGTGATTAGTGGACTGTGGACAGTGGACTGTGGACTGTGGACAGTGGACAGTGGACTGTGGACTATGGACCGATGTGGGCGCCAAGGCGGCGCCCACTCAAGTCGTCTTGGCAAAAAACTCACCAATAATATTACAATAATTCCAACAACGTTGTTCCCGCTAGAGCAACCTGAGTGGGCGCCGAAACGGCGCCCACATAAAAACATCCTCCGCCAACAACGCTGTTCCCGGGGGGCAAATCACATCCTCACATAACTCCAGCCGATGGGCTCGTCATGGTCGTATGGCAGATATGCATGGAAGGGGCGGGGGTCATCGTCAAACACCAGGGGCAGAAAATACCTGTCCCCAGGCCAAATGGGCAACTTCATAATATCCGCCACTGGCACCCACTGAAGGGGTCCCTCGTTGCTCTCCGTGGCGGGAATGCCCTTGTATGCCGTAATCAAGAAAACGAAGGCGAGCCAATTCTCGCCCTTGGGTCCGAAGTTCGTCCAGTTTATTGAGCCGCGCAGTGACATCTCGGTCACCTCAATGCCAGCCTCCTCCCGCACTTCACGTATCATGCCAGTGGCAATGTCCTCGTTGGGCTCAAGATGCCCGCCAACGCCGTTGTACTTGCCAAACTGCTCGTCATCCTTGCGGAACACGCGATACGTCATCAGCACTTTGCTGCGGTCCTCGGACAGGACATAGCCCAAGGTGCTGAGTATTGGGCAATAGCAATTGGACATCAGAGCTGCGGGGCCCCCTTGTCCCTCAAGGCGATAACCACCTTGCGCACATCCTGCGCCCTGTCCTTGGGAATTACCAGCACCGCGTCCTCGTTAACGACAACCACCACGTCCTTCATCCCCACGACACCAACTGCCATCTTGGAACTGTTGTTATATACCACGCTAGACTGCGTGTCAATCAGCACTGGTGCGCCATAACTCACATTGCCCGCATTGTCCTTTGGGAATGTCCTGTCCAAAGAATCCCATGAGCCCAGGTCGTCCCATACGAAGTTGCCAGGTATGACATACACGTTCTTTGCCTTTTCCATCAGCGCATAGTCAATGGATATATTTGGCAATGCATCGAAAATGCGTGCCGCGCGTTCTGGCGAATTGGCGGAGAGTGCCTCGGTCAAATCCTCCAATGTCTCCGCCATGACGGGATTGGCCTTGCCGAATTCGTTCTGGAAGGAACTGAGCCTCCAGAAGAACATGCCGCTGTTCCAGAAGAAGCGGCCAGAGGCGATGTACTGCGCCGCAGTCTGCGCGTCTGGCTTTTCCTTGAAGTTCAACACAGGCATGAGACCGCCGTTGCGCAATGCGTCCGCCGGCACTTCGATGTAGCCATAGCCAGTTTCGGGTCGTATGGGCTGTATTCCAATGGTAACCAGTCCGTCTGTCTGTTCCGCCGCCTCCATGGCGCTGTCCACAGTCTCCACGAATGGGGCGGTGTCCGGAATCCTCTGGTCCGCCGTCAGTACGCCCATAGTAAGTTTCTCTGGGGACATCTTCGTGTGTGCCAGAATGCTGGCTGCCGCGAATATCAGGC
>JAFSTJ010000755.1 GCA_017450525.1 Victivallales bacterium
CTGTCCACTGTCCACTGTCCACTGTCCACAGAAATGCCTAGAATACAAAGGCAAATCTATTATGTGAAGTTTTTGCCAGGTGCAGTGCCTGGGACTTCTTGCTGCCGTCAGGTAGAGTTGCCACGGCCTCGTAATCACCGTAGAAGCCCTTGAACGAGGCATTGCCGTCCGCATCAGAGGTAATCTGTGCCTGTGTGCGCCATGTTTCATGGAACAACTTCTTCACCAGATTGTAGGCTGGCTTCGGCGTGAAGTCATAGCGGACCAGACCGCCATAGTAGTAGTTTTCACCAGCGGTCATGTCGCCCTGCGGTGCAAATGCGGCAAAGCCATCCACCAGGTTCCAGTAGATGATGGCCTCCATCGCGGGATGTGCAAACCACAGCGTATAGAGTGTCCTGATTATTTCAGCTTGCAGTTCCTCGTCCTCAGTGTCATTGCTGTAGGCGGGTATTGTGAGTTCGGTGATCTGTGAAGGAATACCCAGCGTCTGGTAGAGGTCCAAGGTCTCGTAAATTAACTGCGGATCGTAGAAGCGTGCCTCTCCTATTGAGGAAAGCTCGTTTTCGCGCCTGTAGAACATGTGGAACTGCATGCCCACGGAATCAATGCGGCAACCCTTGTTCATGGCACGCTCAATCTGCATAAAATATGCCGCCCTGTTGGCATGGCGGTTCTCAATTCCCCAGACCTTGCTGTGCGCCTCGTTGATGATAAGGCGATTGCTGCGGCGGAAATACTTGTCCGCCAACTTGAAACTCCACTCCACAAACTCTGGATCGCGGTAGAATAGGGATTTGTTGTCCAGCCCAAAGAAAGTCTCGTTGGTGACTTCCCAGTCCCTGATGCGCAACGCATACCTTTCCGCCAATTCGGCAAAGCGCTTTTCCAGATAGTATTTTTCAGTGGGAATGTCCTGGTTCTTCAGCCAATTCGGCAGGAAAGTGGCATAGTTCAAGCAGTGCGCCTTGGGCATGATGTTATTTGCCTCGCAGTATTCCAGGCACAAATCTGGTGTAGGCCTGCGATAAATGCGTGGACTGTCCTTGCTGTAGCGCGGCTTGCCCTGCTCTGGCTCCAAATCCCTCCAGTAGAATGGCAGTGTCGCTATGTTGAAGCAATCTGCAAACAACTTCTTGTACGCCTCGTTCTGCTCCTGGCTGGAGAATTCCTCCAGCATGAACAGATTTGCCCCTACCTTGAAGTCGTGGCTTGTCTGACGTAATTCAATCTTCGCGCCAGGAATGGGCTTGCCTTCAGCATCAGTCACCGTGAATGAGCCCCTGCCCTTGCGGTAATTCTCTATGCCATATTCCGTCCATTCTTCCAATGACTTATCCTTCAAACGAAACAAATCCAAAATCTTCCTTCTCTCTCCCATAACACACTCCTCTTTTTATCCACAGATTTACACAGATTTACACCGATTTAATCTGTGAAAATCTGTGTAAATCTGTGGATCATTTCCTTGTAGATTCCCTTTCGACTATTTTAACTGGCAAAAGCACATTTCCATCCTGCGGCAATGCCTTGTTATTAATCGCGGACACAAGAAGCCTGACCGCCTCCGCACCCATCTGCTCGAAATTCTGCGATATCGAAGTAATGGCGGGACTTGCCATATCTGCTATCTCCGAATTACTGAAGCCGATGATTGACATCTGGCGCGGCACATCCATTCCCAGGCGAATTGCCGCCTGCTCAATCGACAAAGCATAATGGTCATTGACACAGATTACCCCGTCAACGCCCTGTTCCCTAAGATCCATGAGC
>JAFSTJ010000756.1 GCA_017450525.1 Victivallales bacterium
GAGTGACCTGATGGAGCCCCGCGAAAATCGCCGTTGATGCGCAAATCAATGTCATCATGTGCTATTACGTTGGATGCAAAGCAAAGAATTGCGGTGAGAAATACAGAAATCAGGAGTTTTTTTGTTTTCATGTGATGTGTGTAAAAATTAGGGGTGGTAGTTGCTAGCAAATGCCAGGAAAAAAGCAAGGTGCTCTTCTAGAGTGAATAGTATAATTAGTCCATGCCTATTTTCAATTTTACTGAACAAAAACTATCTAGGTGACAATTCCTCTCATTAATGCAGAGACGCAGAGGCGCAGGGAAACGAGTTTAAACTAATAATCTGTGGAAATCTGTGCAAATCTGTGGATTAATAAAAATCTTTGCATCAATGCGCCTCTGGGCCTCTGCGTTATTGAGAAGTACAGGTTATATTATCCACTGAAATAATCATTGGTTCCAAAATTAACACATTCATCAAGAAGGCAGCAAATGGATTTCATAGATGTACAAGCGGGATTCGGCGGGTTCATACCTGGCAAGCGCGAGATTCACGCAGCCAGCGCTCTCGCAGAAAAATTGAAACAGGCTAAAATTGCGCGGGCATTGGTGCGCATCGTGCCAGAGGCCAATGATTTCGACATTGAGCATTCAAATGCATTTCTCTATGAGCAATGCCAGGCAAACAAAGGTTTTATACCATGTCCAGTGGTGGCGCCCGATGCAGTTGACGACCTTGGCGGAGCAGAACACCAGGTTGAGGCTGCCATTGCGGCGGGCGCTGGCGCGGCAGTGCTGCGCCCTGGACCAGATTATTGGACAGCGGAACCTTGGGGCTGCAAAGACATACTTGAGGCCCTGGGGCGGCACAGGCTCCCCGCGTATACGACAGAAAGACTTATTCCTGCGGTTCAGTTGGCACGGCTTGCAGGCGCCTTCCCCGAAACAAACTTCATCTATGCGGAACTGAACTATCGTGCCCTCCGCACCTACATTCCGTTGATGCAGGAGTTCCCGAACATCTATCTTTCCATCGGAAGCAATTTTAATTTCCATGCAGGTTTCCAGTTGATTGCAGAGAAAATTGGGGTCGATAGGTTGCTTTTTGGCAGCGGCCTTCCTGCATCAGAGCCATGCGCCGCAATGAGCGAACTCATGTATTCTGGCCTGGACAAGGCAAGCATCACCAAGATTGCCTCTGGAAATATCAAGAAACTTATGAGGGGGGTACGCAAATGAATGATATTGAACGTCTTCACAAGGGGCTTCCATTCCCATTTGAGGCCATTGACATGCATGCCCACATCGGGCGCTACAGCCATGCAATTCCAGACTTGAGCGTGTCCTCGCAAGTGGAAGTGATGGACCGTCTTGGCGTAAGAAGCACCATTGTTAGCCACATGCAGTGCATGTCATGGGATGTCACTTGGGGCAATGACCAGGTTTACGAGGCAATGACCGCTTTTCCTGGCAGGATTCTAGGCTATGCCTCAATGTTCCCCAAAAGCAAGGATTTTGTGGCATCAGAAGCGACCAAGCGGGTAGGGCAGGGCTTTACTGGCTTTAAATTCCACAACAGCAATGGCTTTGCGTATGACGACCCTGCTTACGAACCTGCATGGGAATTAGCGGACAAGCACCACCTGCCGATGCTCTTCCATACATGGGGAGCGCCTCAGGTTTTTGATGAGATTTACAATATTGCCATGAAAGCACCAAACGCCTATATCCTGATGGGGCACAGCACGGCCACCAAATGGGACGAGTATATCGCATTTGCCAAAAAGGCCCCGAATATTCGCCTGGAACTTTGTACAAGTTTTGCGCCAGTTGGTTCCATCGAATATCTAGTTGCTGGCGTTGGCGCCGAGCGCATAGTCTGGGGTAGCGACTGCAACTTCTACAGCATGGC
>JAFSTJ010000070.1 GCA_017450525.1 Victivallales bacterium
AGCTGCTGGGGGAATTTGAATTGCTGGATGATACAGCTGAAGGTGAAGGGCAAAGTCCGAGTATGGAATTGCCGCCACCTGAGGAGGATATTGCTGAGGGAGAGGAAGTCAAGGAAGCTGTCAAGAAAGTTTCGCCCGAGGAGATGTCCAGGCGCGTCAGCGAAAAGATGGTGGGGTTGCTGCGCATGGTCTTGAACCAGATTGGGCAGTGGATTTTGAAGATACTTTCCCGCACATGGATTACCGTGTTCAATTTCTTTATCATGCTTTTCGTCATGTTCCACTTCTTCCATGATGGCAAGACAATATGGCGCTATTTGAAGAACATATCTCCTTTGGGGGACGAGGAGCAGCGCCGAGTCACCACCCGCATAAAGGAAATATCCCGTGCCGTTTCATTCAGCATATTCGGCACAGCTTTCATGCAGGGGAGCCTGGCCATGTTATTCTTCAGCATAGTGGGGATACCTGCACTGTTCTGGGGATTCATGCTGGGATTGTGTTCCATAATCCCGATTGTGGGCACAGGTCTGATATGGGTGCCCGCGACAATCTATTTGTACCTTAATGGACAGATATGGAAGGCAATCTTCATTCTTGTCACCTGCGGAGGCATAACTTCCAACATCGACAGTCTGCTGCGCCCCCTGCTCATGAAGCAGGGTGGCAATACGGGAATGTCGTACCTGGTTCTGTTTTTCTCCGTGTTGGGAGGATTGCAGACATTTGGGTTGGTGGGCGTCATATATGGACCGCTGATTATGGGTATTTGCGGAATATGTCTGCTCATATTCAGCACGCAGTTCAAAGCAGGTTCCCATTTGAAGGAAGAGCCAGTTGAAGAAGGAGTGGAGGAACAACCATGATACAGATAAATCCCGTTTTCTTTACACTTGGTCCAGTCTGCATACGCTGGTATGGCCTGATGGCGGCCCTTGGCTTGGTTGCGGCATACATCGTGCTGCTCAAGCGTACAAAGAAGTATTCGTTTACATCGAATGATGTGTCGGACATGATCTTCTGGATTGTGCTGGCTGGCTTCTTGGGAGCCAGGTTGCTTTACGTCATACGCTATTGGAATGACATATTCCGCAACGACTTGCTGGAGATATTCCGTGTCTATAATGGCGGGCTTGTATTCCTGGGCGGCTTGGGCTTGTCCATTTTGGCGGGTCTGGTTCTAGCTCGCATTCGCAAATGGAATCTGGGCACCATGACTGACTTTATTGCTCCTTCGCTTCCAATCGGACATGCCTTCGGGCGCATGGGATGTCTGCTGAATGGTTGCTGCTATGGCTTTCATTATGAGGGACCGCTCTCCTTCAAATATGAATATAGCCTTTATCCTTCATTTCCGCTTCAGGGCGTCGCATTTCTGGTGAATATAGGCCTGGGCGCATTGATACTATATCTTGAATCAAAAAAGAAATTCAATAATAGGCGTTTTTTGCTATATATGCTTCTGTACAGTGTGTTGCGCTTTGTGCTGGAATTCGGACGTGGCGATTATCCCAAGGAGCAGTTGCTATGGGGAATGACGCCCGCTCAGATCACTTGCCTCTGGCTTTTGCCGTTGACAATTATTATTTGGCTTGGGCTTAACTATCTATGGAAAACGAAAAAGTCCAAGTGATTCTGGATGAGGCAAGCGAGGGCTTGAGGCTGGATGTTGTATTGTCCCGTCTTGTGCCTGAAGTCAGTCGCAATGCCATACAGCGCCTGATTCGCGCGGGGGAGATAACTGTATGCGGGGAAGCCTTTTCCCCGTCACGAAAAGCAAGCATTGGCGACGTCCTTGAGTATTCACCAGAGGTCTTGCAGGATGAGATTGTTCCTGAGGATATTCCGCTGGATATCCTCTATGAAGACCAGCATATTCTGGTAATTAACAAGGCGGCTGGCCTTGTAGTGCATCCAAACGCCCATGAGAAAAGCGGGACTCTGGTCAATGCACTTCTGGCGCATTGCCCCGATGTGGATTTCCAGGAGATGATGGACTATGACGAGCGCCCTGGCATCGTGCATCGGCTGGACAAATTTACCACAGGCGTCCTGGTGGTGGCGAAGAACCGCCAGGCCAGCGACAAGTTGCGGGAGGATTTCAAGCAGCATTTGTTGCGCAAGACATATCTGGCAATCATTGTGGGAAGACCAGAGAAACTAAGCGGCGAGATTCGCCTGCCAATTGGCAGGGATCCCGTCAGCAAGTCAAAGATGTGTGTCTTGCAAACAGGAAAGGAAGCCTGGACAGAATACCGCACGGTGGCCTCCAAAAATGGGGCTTCCGTGGTGAAAATTCGGTTGCATACTGGCCGCACGCATCAGATTCGTGTGCATTTCGCCGCCATGGGCAATCCCGTGCTGGGGGACATTGTTTATGGCATGAAGCCAGAACAAGAGCCATATCATGCGCCACGCCAGATGCTGCACGCGTGGAAAATTGCATTCAGGCATCCCATCAGCAACAAGTCAATGCGGTTCTGCGCCACATTGCCAGATGATTTTCTGGAGGCACTTTCCGCTTTGGGCATTAGCGCGCCCCCGTAAGTGGACTGTCGGTTCGAGGGGCTTCAGCCCCGCGTTTGGAAAGAACAGTTTTACCGCGGCTTTCGCCGCGGGCACTCGACAGTCCACAGTCCACTTTGAAAAATAGGAGATTTTACAATGAAGGTTTTGAAAGTCAGAAATTACCATGAAATGAGCATCGCTGGTGCCGTGATGATACACGAGGCTGTTATGGCAAAATTGTCTCGTGGAGAGCATTTCAATTTGGGCTTGGCTACAGGCAACACGATGATTGAGCTTTATGAGATACTTGCTGGCATGTTCAATGATGAAAAGGCGGATTTGAGTAAATTGCAGACCTGGAATCTGGATGAATATGCGGCAGACGAGCATAATGCCGTGCCGCATGACCATCCATTGAGTTATTGGAAATACATGCACGAAAATCTTTTCAACCGATTTTTGCCGGAACGTAATTTCCAGGAGTGGCAGGCTCATTTTCC
>JAFSTJ010000757.1 GCA_017450525.1 Victivallales bacterium
GTTCGTCGATGTCGTATGAAATCTGGTAGGTGCTTGTTATACGCTGCACCTCGTCAATGCTGGTCAAACCCAGGCTGACCTTCTCCCAGCCGTCCTGACGCAGACTGCGCATTCCGCGTTCCATCGCTGCCTTGCGCAAATCGCTGGTGCCAGCGAGGGCGGACACCATGTCCTGTATCTCCTCGTCCAGCAGGAAGAATTCGTAAATTGCAACGCGTCCCTTGTATCCAGTGTGGTTGCATTCCAGGCAACCAGCACCCTTCCATGCCTTGACTTCCTCTGCGGGAATGCCCAGCACGTTCGCCATCTCGGCACGCACACGCCTTGGAATGAATTCCTCTTCCTTCTTGCAGTGCTTACATATTCTACGCACAAGACGTTGCGCCAACGCGGCCACCAAGGACGCCGCAACCAGATATGGCTCAATTCCCATGTTGACTAGACGGTTCACCGCGCCAACAGAGTCGTTAGTATGAATTGTGGAGAGCACCAGGTGTCCCGTCAATGCGGACTGGATTGCGATTTCGGCGGTCTCATTGTCACGGATTTCGCCCACCAGGATAATGTCAGGGTCATGTCTCAATATGGAGCGCAGCGCGGCGGCGAATGTAAGGCCGATTTCCGCGTGCATTTGTATCTGTGATGTACCTTGAAGCTCGATTTCCACAGGGTTTTCAACAGTGATGATCTTCCTTTCGGGATACCTGTCCCTGACGTATGCCAGTGCGGCGTACAGGGTTGTGGTCTTACCACTTCCAGTAGGTCCTGTCACTAGCACGATACCATGAGGCAGCGACACCAGCTTTGTCAACAATGCCAACTGGTACTTGCTCAGACCCAGCTGTGCCATTTCCAGGAATACCGCGCTACTTGCCAGTACACGCAAGCATATCGTCTCGCCAAAACGAGTTGGCATGATTGACACACGCAGGTCGGAAGGCTCGCCGTTCAGCGTCAGCCTGATACGTCCATCGTGGGGAAGGCGTTTTTCGGCGATGTTTAGCCTTGCCATGATCTTGAGGCGAGAGACAATTGCCTCATGCAGTTTCAGCATTCCAGGCGGTGTGGGCGTCTCCCGCAGCATACCGTCAATCCTGTAGCGCAGCTTGATTTTGTCGCGGAACGGCTCTATGTGAATATCGGTGGCGTGCTGCTTCAATGCCTCGGCAATAATCTCGTTCACCAGCTGGATGATGGAGGCGTCACTTTCGGTGTCGTCAATGACCTGCTCCTCCCTGTCATCAAAGGTGCCTTCCACCGCACCGTAATTCTGCGCCTGGCGTTCCTGGTTTATCTGCAATACCTTGCCTGCGCCCAGACCATAGATTTTCTTCAGTGTATTGTCAATTTCATTTGGAGTGGCAAGCACTGGATCCAGACGCAGTCCCAGCAGCAGCCTCAATGTCTCCCTGTCCCTGATGGCAGGCGGCGACGAAAACGCCGCCTTCATGGTGCCCTTCTCCAGTGAAATAGGCACAAACTGGTACTTCAATGCCACCTTTGGCGGCACCTTGGCCGTCGCGTCAGGCGATATCTGCTGCTCGGCGAGAATGCAGAACGGCAGCCCTGTTACTTTGCTCAATGCACGCTGTATCTGCTCCTGTGTGGAATAGCCCAGCGCCAGCATCGCCTTGTGGGCAGGCGTCTGCTCACGCCTCATACGCCGCCGCACCTGCTCCGCCTGCTCCTCGGTAATCTCCCTTTGTGCAAGGAGCACATCTATCACATCGCCCCCTACGGGGACGCTACTGTTTCTGTCCGTTATATCCATAACACTATTGTTTCACCGTAAATACGTGCTCCTTGCCGCGGAGCACGCCCACTTTCTTGCCCTCGTATGACAAGTTCAGTGCCTTGTCATCAAAACTCTCTATGACAAAGAGGCCATGCACCTTGTCTCCTTTGTGGAGTGATGCGGGCCGCGCTTTCTTGTCCTTGGAGCTGGTCGATGTGCAGAACGCCACAGGCTTGCCATCAGCAAGTTCCATTAAACCGCGATACTTGACCGTAATCTTTATTGGCGGCGGTGCTGGCTTGGGCGGCTTGGGCTTGTCCTGCGGCTTCGGCTTGGGCTTTTCCGCAGTCTTGGGCTTGTCCGCAGTCTTGGGCTTGTCCTGCGGCTTCGGCTTGGGCTTTTCCGCAGTCTTGGGCTTGTCCTGCGCCTTGGGCTTGTCCTGTGCCTTGGGCTTTTCCACTGTCGGCGGAATCCTTACCTTGAGGCTATATGCCATTGGGCTTCTCGCCTTCTTGTCCAGAGCAGGTCCGTTCATATAGATGCGGGACGTCACATCAAAATAGGCATGGGGTGTGCGGGACACGCTCTTCTCGCTGCCTGAACTGTCCTCGCGGTTCAGCATTAAGAATGCAAATATCGCCAGGCATACTAGCACCGCAAGGAAGACCAGCGCCAAAAGCGTCCTCTCCCACTCCTTCTGAATTTTCAGCAATACGGGATTCATATTCCTGGTGGCTTGGGGGTTGAAATTGCTCTTTCTATTACAGGTGCCTCCTGAGGCGAACTCTCTGGCATGAAGAACGAGGAGCATACTATGCGGGCGATAATATTGTCCCTCACCAGATATTCGCCCTTGTTGGGCTTGGGCTGTTTGCCGCCGCCAGGCAGATTAGAGACTATCTCCAGTTGCGTCAAAGGCAGGAATGTACCATCGGCAAAAAGAATGTCCGCCAATGCTGCCAATTGCCTTGTGCTGCCCATGACCTCCACAAATACGGGATATTCGATTAGGTAGGGCTGTTCTGCCTTGTCATCCAGATAGTATGCCTTGGCGTTCAGCACCTTGAGTTGCGCCGAGGTACGCACCTTGGAACCAGGAAGCCTGGCGTTGGTTATCCTCATTCCAGATGCCAGCACGCAGTCAACAACCGCCTTTGCGGTCCACAGCTTCAGCAGCATCGGATAGTTCTCCTCCTCGGAGCTCAGTTCGTTCAAGCCAAATATCGCGGGGTCCAAGGAAATGCCCTTGCCCTGCAAGTACGTGTCCAACTTGTCGAACTGGTCCTTGTACTCGGTCTGGGATGCCTTTGCGATGAAATCCGCCTTGCTGCCATATTCCCTGACAATCATTTCCTCGAACATATTGGACGCCAGCTCTAACTGCTTTTTGGTATCCTCAATCTGGCCCTTGCCAGTGCCGTTGTCCTTGTCCAGTCTCTTCCTGTATTCTGCCAGAAGCGCGTCCAGCCTGTCAGGGTCACTAGGCCACACTGTCTGCTTCAGCTTGTTGTTCAATCCAGACAACTCATCCTGCGCCTGGGAATGCTCCTGCCACACTGGCTTCAATATGAAATACACATAAAGCCCGCAGGTCAATGCCAGAATCAGGCAGATAATCAGCAGCATCCTGTGTTTTTCAGGCCATTTTCTCATTTCTTGACCTCCCCCATGTCAACAGAACGCTTCGCCAGCATCAACTTCAACTTGAACTCGGTATATTCGGGAAAATAGTTCTTATTGTTCTTGAGATATGCATTCCAAGGCATGGACACCTGCGCCTCGCGGCCAGTCCACTCCTTGTTCTCGTTGAGCCAGTCCACATTTGTGAACATGCTCTCTCTCTTGGAACCGCTTTCGGAACTGTCTTTATGCATCAGTTTCTCCTGAATCTTCAGCACCGCACCATAGCGTCCCTTGTACTTGTCGCTATCCTTTGTTTTGTCCTGCCCAGGCAAGGTATA
>JAFSTJ010000758.1 GCA_017450525.1 Victivallales bacterium
ATGGCGTGCCCGGGGGGATTCGAACCCTCGACCTTCTGCTCCGGAGGCAGACGCTCTATCCAGCTGAGCTACGGGCACCGTGTAAAAATTGGCATTAAGATAATCCAAAGAGGCTTAATTTCAACTTGAAACCCTGAAATAAACTTGATGCAAATGGACTGTGGATAGTGGACAGTGGACAGTTGGGTGCCTGCGGCGAAAGCCGTAGGTATAGCTGTGCCTTCCAAACGCGGGCGGAGAACATCCGCGCACAGAACTGTCTACTTTCCACTATTAAATTATAAAAGCCGATGATTTTTTGGAAAATATGAAAAGCAAAGTCAAGACATTGGGGTTCGGGTCGTTTCTGGCGACCTCGTTTTTCGGCGCTTTCAACGACAACTGTTTCAAGTTGCTGTTGACTTGTTGCGCAATGAGTATGCTGCCACTTGAGGCGCAGAAGACATACGTGCCCTTGGCTGGATTCTTGTTCGCATTGCCGTACCTGGTATGCTCCAGTTATGCAGGATGGATTTCGGACAGGTATCGCAAGAGCCGTGTCTTTGTCTGGTCCAAGTGGCTGGAGTTGCTGGTGATGGGCATAGGCGTAATCCTGTTCAAGGGCGGTGCCGTGTGGCTATTGCTGGGCGTGCTGTTTCTCATGGGAGCGCAGAGCGCATTGTACAGTCCTGCCAAATATGGTTATTTGCCAGAGACATTGAGCGCGGCAGAACTTTCCAATGGCAATGGCCTGACGCAGATGTGCACGTTCCTGGCGATAATCGCGGGTACCTGGGCAGGTGGCATGGTGGCTGACGTGCATTCGGGCAAGTGGTGGATTGGCGGCATGTACTGTGTTGTGGTTGCGGTGCTGGGCATTGCCACAAGTTATTTCATTGATAAGACGCCCGATGGCAATCCGGATGCAGTTTTTCGCATAAATCCAGTGCAGAATCATATGGAGACCTGGAAGGTGGTGCGAAAGGATCCTGTTCTTGTGCTGTCGTTGTTCGGCAACACCTTCTTCTGGTATGTGGCTGCGCTTTTCCAGAACAACCTGCCCATGCACGTCAAGTATGTGTTGCAGAATGACGCAGGTGGTGTGATTGGAATGATGCTGGGCGCAGTGGGGCTTGGCATTGGGCTGGGCGCACTGGTCTGTGGGCTGCTTTCTGGCAAGCGCATTGGATATCATCTGGTGTTTCCAGGTGGGATTATGATGGGAATAATCTGCATTGTGGCAGGGCTCACAGGCAAGTCAATTGCGATGGCCACAATATGCTCGTGCCTGCTGGGCTTCTTCTGCGGAATGTACCAGCTGCCGCTATCGACATCATTGCAGAAACATAGCCCTACCTCAAGGCGGGGGAGTTGCCTTGCTTTGGCCAATGGCGTGGATTGCGTGTCCATGATTTTGGCGTATTTCACACAATGGCTGCTGATGAAGGTGCTGGGCATAAGTCCAGCAGGCGTTTTCATTGCGCTGGGCGTGATAGTGCTTCTGTATGTGACCTATCTGGTGTTCCAGGCTCCATTCCTGTTCAGGCGCACGCGTGGTTGGAAATGTTAATCCACCATTTGAATATAGGGCATTTAAGATATAAGTTATGCCCGATTTGCCCCGCATAAGGGCAAAAAAATGGCAACCCCGCCTGGATTCGAACCAGGACTGAGTGGACCAAAACCACTTGTGCTGCCATTACACAACGGGGTTGCTTTCAAGTTGCGTAATATACTGCATTGCTGAATTTTCGCCACTTGACACATTGCAAAATCTTTAAACATCAAACAGAGTTCGCCCCTTGAGGCAAACATAATCACAACAATGCCAAACGAGAATATGTACGTATGCGAGGTCAGCGCCGAGCAGGCCGCCGCTTTGAAAACTATACTTGAAAACGAGGGTGCCTGGGAATTCGATGCGGTGCCATATTCACGCTGGCGGGCCCGCAAGAGCAAGCAGTTGTCAGTTACCGCATACACATCGGGAAAACTGGTGATACAGGGCAAGGGAACAGGTGATTTTGTGCGCTTTACGCTGGAGACGCAGGTGCTTAAGCAGGCGCGCTACGGCTATGAGAATGTGTGGGC
>JAFSTJ010000759.1 GCA_017450525.1 Victivallales bacterium
AATGGACACAAATAAAATTCTTGTTCTCAAGCCATTTTGAGGCTTTTTCACGCTGGTCGCCCTGGACTTCCAGAACTGTTTCCACAAAACGCGCCCCGCAACCCAATGCAGTGCGGATCTGGGAGCAAAGTTCCATTCTTTCCTCAACAGGCAGGACATCCAGTCCCCTGATATTGGTGACCACCCTGCCCTTGTGCCCCTTTCGCTGTATTGAAAGATTCAGCCTGATTTTATAGGAGGCCTTGTTGTCCCTGGTTATGGCTTCTGGCACAATGCCCGCCTGGCGGAATTCAGCCAGCATTTCCTTGTCCGCCCTGCTCAAGTTTGCCTCCATAATTTCCTCTCGTGTAGGCGGTGGTGGTGGCGGTGGTGCTGGTGGCTCTGGCGGTGGCGGCACATCCACCTTCAATTCCGCAAATGGAGAACCCAGATTGCCAGTGAAGTCTTCTTCCTCAGGCTCAATACTCTTTTGCTGTTTCTTCTTGCTCATGGCTTTATTTGTCCAATATTGACCTGTCAATGATAGCCTTATGGCTGATAAGATGCTTTTGCAGCGCTGGGATGCTGAGGTCCGCAAAAGAAAGCGCATTACTATCCTGCGCCAACATGGCGGATGCAGCGCCTGCAGCCTCACCAGTCACTGCGCATGGAGGAATCACGCGCATTACATCCCAATTGTCACCTGTTGTGGACATGCAGCGCCCCGCAACAATAAGGTTGGACGTATTGACTGCGGCCAGCGCCCTGAACGGAATGCAGAAAATCGGGCCTGCCTTGCGCCAGTCACCAGTCATCCCCACAGTATCGTTAAACCAGCGGTGGTCATCGCTGGCCTTCATGACTACACGTCCCACCAGATGCCTGGTCATCCTGAATGTAGGATATGTGGGGATGTTGGCGATGAACGGCATTTCGCCCTTGACTTCAAGGGTCTGCCTCATCCTGTCCTTCATCATATCGTGGGATGCGATAATCTGCGATGGAATGCCGTTCAACGCATCGAAGTTGAAATAGCGCGGTGGCTTGCCATCTCCTGGCTTGTAGTAGATTGTATCGGTCTCACGGTACAGGTGCATGCCGTCGTTCTCATTGGTATAGTACCATCCACAGCGGACGTTCTTGGCGGAAGTTGCAACCTTTTCACCAGCCGCTACGCAAACATCCGCATCACCAGAAGCATCAACAACAGCCCTGCATGTCAAGGCGACACGACCAGACTTTGTCTCGAGGACCACGGCCTTGATTACCTTGCCGTCCTTGATGACACCAGCAAACCTGGCTGCGTAGATAAGTTTCACATGCCGTGCACGCAACTGCTTTTCCAGTTCCAGGGCAAAATACATCGGATTGAATTCCGTGCGGAAACGCACATGCTTGCGCTCCTCCAGGTCGCCGCCCTTGTTCCAGCATGGGGGCACAGGCGAAATGCCCACATTGCGCTTGGCCTCCTTCTCGCACGCAACTGACATGCGTGACTGAGCCTCTGCAAGACCGCCGCAGACCTGGTGCCCACGCCCGTCGCAGAGCGGTAGATACACGATTACATTACCTATTGTGGCAAGGCCTCCTGGCAGGCAGAAATTCTCCACTATGCAGACACGGGTGCCCTTCACACGGGAGGCCGCCACAGCGGCGGCGCAACCTGCTATGCCAGCGCCAATGACTATGACATCGTAATCCGCAAGAACCTTAAGTTCCCTGCTCTCTTCATGTAATGTTGTCTTCTGCATTTTTTTATAGTGGTTAGTGGTTAGTGATTAGTGAACAGTTGGTATTTACGCAGTCCACTAACAACTTGACATTATCCAGCCGCTTGCAACGACCTTGTCGCCATCGTATGCAACAGCCAACTGGCCTTCGGGGGCAAGGGGCGCATCCTCTTCAAATATAAGTTCCGCCTCATTTTCGCCTGCGGGAGCAAGCACAGCCTTCCTTGGTCTCATCAGATAGCGCAACTGTGCCTCGACGCGAACAGGGAAGGCAGGCATTTCCCGCAACCAATTCATATCCGAAAGATGAACATGCTTGCAATTCAGGTCTTCCTGGCGGCCTACTATAACCTTGTTTTCCGCAATATCCACTTTAATCACAAACCATGGGCCGCCTCCCAGTCCAAGCCCTCTGCGTTGCCCGATGGTGTGCGCAAAAGCCCCCTTGTGCCGTCCAAGAACCTTTCCGTCCCTGGTCACAATGTCACCTTCCTTCAGCAATTCAGGGCGGCGCTTCGACACAATGGAAAACACGTCGCCGTCACTGACAAAGCATAAATCCTGACTCTCGCCCTCCTCCTGAGAGACAATGCCCTCGGCATAGACCAATTGCTTGACCTGGGATTTAAGCATGTTTCCCAAGGGAAACATGATGTACGGAAAAACATTCATGGGCCCCTGCGCCAGAAAGTAGCTTTGATCTTTGCTGGCATCGATGCCGCGCTTGAGACATCCGTCCTCAATCCTGGCATAATGTCCAGTTGCAATGCAGTCGCAACCATCTGCACGCATTGCATCCAGCAGGTACCCGAACTTGAAGAGACGATTGCATTTCACGCATGGAGATGGGGTTCTGCCACAGGCATATTCAGCGGCAAAATAGTCCAGCACCACCTTGTCGAACTGTCTCTGTATGTCAAGTTCAAGCAAAGGAATATCCAACCTGGCGGCCACCTGCCTTGCCTTGTGGCAATCGGCGCCAGTCATGCGCAACGTATAGCCACGTACCTGGTGCCCTGCGCGTTTCAGCAGCAAAGCAGTTGCCGCGCTGTCCACCCCTCCTGATATGCCGACACCGACTATCATATAAGCATCTTGACTCCAGGTAGCTGCTCCAAATTGGAAAACAATATACGTAGCGTCGGATAATCTGGCACCAGGGCCTTGATTACCCATGTGCGATATGTTCCTGATGATGAAATATTTCCTGGCACGCAGGCATATTGCGGAAGATTAGCCCTCTCCAGCACGTCTGTAATCAATTCCGCTATGTCTCCAGCGGAAGAATATGCCAGTACGCGGGCATTCCATGTCAAGGGGAATTTCAAGCCACTGTCGTAGATATTAACATCATCCATAATGGAAACCTCTGCGTTTCGCGCAGTTGGAACTGCGGGTGCTAAGCTATAGTGTCCTGTACTCGCAGTCGAGAACTGAGGGTACTAAACAAATAATGGCTTTGGTTCCCAGAACCAAAGCCATTATGCCTATTCAGTCTTTATCAAAAACTGTATCAGTCTTTCTTTTCAATGCCAAAGATTTCTGGATTTGCCTTGACCATTTCGCCAATATTGCTCTGGGAGATGAGGATATAGCGTTTGTCGAATGCAGCCTGTGTTTCCTTTGGTGCCGGCTTGTCATCATAAACTGCGCTTGGCGATGAAGTAATGGCGGCGACTGCCACACCAGAATTGAGGAGCGGTGCGCAATTGAAGAGGTTGCCGCTAGCAAGGACAATCTTCTTGTCCGTCATATAAGGTGCGGTGAACTGGCCCTTGGTGTACTTCAGGCCTCTTGGCAGGGAGGTTGTGAAAATAATGAAGTCAAACTGCTTGCCTTCAACCAGCTTCTTGAACATTGGCTCGACGAACCACTCGTCCATAGGCTCCATCATTGCCATTTCAGGATCTGCGCCTGCGGGAGCCTTTGGTGGCTCTGGCTTCAGGAAATCATCATCGCTCAGGTTGAACAGGGACTTCCAAAGGAGCATTTCAACATCCTTCGTAATATCCACATTGGGATCAACTATCACGACGGCCTTTTTGCCATCAAGCGTTTCCTTGACTTTTGCGGCAAGAACATTGACTTTTGCCTCGCGATACGCGTTTTCACGCGCCATTGCCGCGCTGCGTCCTGCGGATGGGGATGAATTCCTGTAGGCCAGCCAAAGACCCATGCAAATTGCGACGATTGCGCAAATGATGGTCATGGGCTGTCCCCATTCAGCACCCTTCTTTGAATTTGTCCAACCAATGATTGCTCCAATAGCTGCAATTAGCAAAACGGCGTACAGTATTATTTGCTGTAACATTTTTCTTTTCTCCTTCTTCTTTACTGAACTTTATTCCTAAAAACAATTTCCACAAATCAATCCACTCTACGGGAATGGATTGTTCTAAAAACATCTTTAAGATAATGCATTATTGAAAAATGCAAGTAATCTCAACGATCACGAACATTTACAACGGGAGTGCCCTTCTTCACCATGTCGATGACGCGCATATTTTCCAGAGCCTCATCCAAAGTCACTGGGAATTTTGCGCCATTGCGGATGGATTCGTAAAGATACTTCCAGCATTTCCAGGTATCGTCACCAGTTGCTGGTGCCGTCTGTATATCGTCTTCAATCCATTCAGGCTTTACACCGCCGCCAAAACCGCCGCGAACTGGTGGATTTGCGCCTGTTGCCTGGAATGTTGGCTTTGGAGCCGCAGGATTGATATACTTGAGATGGAGACGCAGCTCGTTGTCACTTATCAAGGTGCCCAGTGTGCCGTTCACCACATAGACTGGCTCGTGCAGGGAGCAACCGCCGGAAATCTCCAGATCCACCACACGGTCGTTCTCACCCCTGAGGATGATGCGCACATGGTCTTCGGCATCGCCTCTTGCCGCCACCAGTTTCAGGTCACTCCACACGTCCTTGACAGGGCCTTCCAGGAAGCGCATCGCATGGTCAACAATGTGTGGTCCCCAGTTGAGGAGCTGGCCGCCGCCGCAGTTTTGCAGAGTCTGCCAGTCTGCACGCCAATCGTATGAATTACGGCGCAGTTTGATTTCATAGACGAAGCCCAGCTTGCCACTGTGGATAATGGACATGATGTGCTCGAAGGCTGGCTCGAAACGGCGGTTGTGGCGGATGAAGAGCTTGCCAGGATGGCGCTTGTCAGCCTCGCGGAGCTTGAGTGCGCTTTCATAGTCCACGGCAATGGGTTTTTCATTGAATACATACTTGCCTGCATCCAGGGCTAAAACGGAATGTTCAACGTGAAGCGGTGTACGTGTGGCGACAGTCACCAGTTCGACATCTGGATCCTTTACGAAGTCCGCTGCATTGTCATACAGCTTCACTTTTGGATGTGATTCCGCCACATTGGCTCTGCGTTCAGGGTCATTGTCGCATCCTGCTACAATTTCAAAAAGTTCAGGGAACTTCTCTAGTTCAGGGAAATGCATACGATATCCTGCACGCCCCAGTCCTAAAACACCAACCTTGATTTTCTCCATTCCAATCTCCTTAATCTATCAATTTCGTGTGTAAGTCCCGATGCCGCCAAATAAAGGAAGGCATCAATTTGCAATTCCTCCAAATCAAGAGAAGAATTACGAAAAAAGCCTAAGGCCGCATTTATGGGCCTTAGGCCGAAAAACATTAGTGCCTGAAGTCAGGCAAACCACGCATGTCGTTGGGTCGTATGGGAATGCCGGCCGGATTCACCAGGCGGGCGCTTACGAAAATCAGAGTATTTGTCTTGATGGATTTTTCACCAGTACTTGTGAAGAGGTGGCCTATAACTGGAAGGCGACCAAGAAGAGGAACCTTATCCTCGAACTTAAGGTGTTCTTCCTTTATCATGCCGCCCAGGACGATGGTCTCGCCATCCCATACAACCACCTTGGTCTTGACTTCGCGCTTGGAGAGGATAGCAGTCATGCCGTTCTTCATCTCAAGTTCGCGACCATCAATGATCTGCGTAGTGTTGAAGGATGTATCATATCCCAGGAATTCAATGACCTGTGGCTCCAGATCCAAATAGATGGAATACTTGTCAGGCGCGACAACAGGCGTCACAAACAACATGACACCGATGTCCTGCTTGTCATCAAACTGAGGTGTTGCAGGCTTGTATGTAATGGAGCCATTGTCACCGTCAGTCTCCAATTCAGCTTCGTCCCATTCATCGGGGAACTGGCGCTGGGTAACAACCTTGATGCTTGCGGTCTTGCCGCTGATGGTTGTTACCTTTGGTGCTGAAAGGACGTTATTAATACCTTCCTGCTCAATGGCATGGAGAACTGTATTGAATGCATAGTTGCCCAGCACAGTATATACGCTGAAAAGCGAATCCTCCGTGGCGTCGCCGAAATATTCCGATGCAAAACGCAAACCACTTGTTATTGAGGTCAACTCCTTGCCCAATCCAATTTGGAACTTGGAAGTATTGCCGGACCCTGTTTCATAGTTGCCAAATAGCGCAGGCTTGTTCTTTGCATTCACGCCCAAGGTCTTCGTGCCGGCCTCAAGTGACCATTCAAAGCCCAGAGAATCCAGATTGGTCTGCTCGATCTCAACAACCTTAGCCTCAATTGACACCAAAGTTGGCGACTGGTTGATTTCCTGCATAAGACGCTCGATTTTCAACTGGTTCTCAGGTGTATTGTAGCTGACCAGCTTGCCAAGACGCGCATAGTATGTGATTTTTGCATCGCCTGGGAATGTCACGCCCATACGGAAGAACACCTTGCGCTTGTCTCTGAAGTCCTTGTCCTCATCGCCGCCGTCGGAGTCATCGTCGTCGTCATCATC
>JAFSTJ010000760.1 GCA_017450525.1 Victivallales bacterium
GGGTATGTATCCAGCAGGAAACGCAATTGTGGCGGCATTTGCGCTGAGGCAGGAGGCGATGTTGTTTTCTGCGCCTGGAACAATGGTGCCAATGCCCGTGAAGGACGGCAGGATTTCCGCAAGGTGCATCAGTCGTGGCAAATTGTCCGTATGGCAATCAGTGCTTTCTGTAATGGAATCATCTGCAATGCAATTGGCGATGCATTTTGAAATCGAGCGGAAATCAGAGAAGCACGAGGCATTAGTCTGTATGGAGCAATTTGGGAAGATGGCGTGGATATTGTCCATCAATTCATACCAGCCAGTAAGGAACAATGCCTCCACTGCGCCTTGCCTTCCATTTTTTTCTGCATGTTTCCAATACAAGGACATGTCATGCGGCATTGGAATTACTAAATGGCCGACATTTTCGTCGGCAAGAAAGTGCTTTAGCGTATCGAATGCCCAATCTCTTGCAGGTTTCATGCCGAGATTGAGAAGCAGTTCCCTGTCTCCGTCAAAATGTGCCATGAACCAATCTGGATGCTGGACTGCCACATCTGACTTGGGATGGGCACTGCAAATGTCAATCCAAAGTGCCAGTGATATTTTTTTTGTTGCGGCGGCAGCTGCCAGCGTGGCGAAGCCATCTGGATAGAGCAGATCATTTGGTTTCCAATTGCCCAGGTTTTCCTTGACGGGCACCTGCGCTGCCACCAGACCACTTTTTGCCTTTCCATTCCAGCCCCGTGTTATTTCAAGGGCATTCCCGCCAGCCTTGGCGATGCTCTCCAATGCCTCCATAAGCCTTGCCTGTCCTGCGTTGCCTGGCATGGCGTATGCTTGTGGCGGCAGAAGCGTGGCACTTTTGCTGTTTTTTATCGAGTGGAAGTCATTTAGGAATCTGCGGTGTAGTATTTGTGCTTCAGCCGTGTTGATGCCGTCCCTCAACATTACATAAATTGAAGGTGCAAAGATGCGTTCGCCTGGATGCAGTATGAATCGGGAGCGTTTCATGCCCGCCTCCAGGGAAAGGTTTCCCTCGTCCAAAAAAGCGTTCAATGTCCAATTGCCAGCCCAGCCGATACCTAGTTCAAAGCCATTGTTTTCATCGAAATCGAAATTGAAATATGGAAGCCATGCGGATGAGGCGCCGCAGTCGTCCGTGTCTAGTCGCAGTGAATTGTCAGGATAGCGGCTGTTAAGTTGGAATGTCCTTGGCAGAAAATCGTCCATCCGTCCTTTGCAGCCATAGTTGCCCCGCGCATTTATTCTACAGTTTTCAACTGCGGGGATTTCCAGGCAGATTGAACGGAATGCATCAATCTCGCCAGTGTCCTTTTTCCCGATAGCCGAAAGTTCCACATCCCATTCCAGAACGGGATATTCGGCATAAATCCTGAAGTGCAGAATCAGTGTCAGCAGATGGTCTGGCGCCTCGTATGATACTTTGTATTCCTCTAGGCCAGCTTCGTTTTTTCCCTGGATTATATTGCGTTCCCACTGCCTAGGATTGAATGCGCGCCCGTCATATACAAATGCGGGAAGCGGCGGCCTGCCCAACGTGTCGTCTCCAGATACTGCGCTGAACAGCCTGTCCGTCAGTTTCTCTATGATATTATCCCGCAGTGTGTTGGCGTTGCTCATACATTGATGCCCACCAGCTTTGCCTGAGGATGCTCAAATATGCTTCCATCCTCAATGAATTTGCCGACGCCTTTTATGACGGCTCTCATTGGGTCTTCGTCCTTGTGGACTATCATGTGGAAACGTTCGCTCAAGAGCAAGTCCAGTCCAGGCAGATTTGAGCCACCGCCAGTTATGGTTATGCCGTTGTTTACCAGGTTTCCTGCCAGTTCGGGGCGTGCTGCGGAAAGTGTTGCCTGCATTGCCTTGGCAATTTCCTCGATGGGTTCGCGCAGGGCATTTCTTATTTCCTCGCTGTTTACCGTAACAGAACTTGGAAGATTGTCGCCATGGTGCCCTAGTTTCAGGCCTCTGACTATCATGGTCTTCTCATCGCATCCATCACCCATTTTTGCAAATGGAATGGCGCTTCCTATCTGTATCTTGATTTTTTCAGCTTCAAGTTCACCGATGCTGAGGTTGTGCACATCTTTCATGTGGCGTGTGATGGCGTCATCCATCGCATCTCCTGCCACGGGCACGCTGTTGCAATGCACAATGCCGCCAAGTGAAATGATTGCGATTTCCGTTGTGCCGCCGCCAATGTCGGCAATCATGTTTGCCGTAGGTTCTTCAATGGGCAGGCCTGCGCCATTTGCCGCTGCCAATGGCTCTTCCACAAGCCTGACCTCGCTGGCACCAGCCCTGCGCACGCATTCCACAACTGCCTGGCTTTCAACAACGGTGATTACCGATGGAACTGCAACAACAGCGCGTATTTTGGCGGTGTAGATGGGATTTGCTTTCTTTTCGAGGAACTTGCGCAGCATCTTGTCCGTTACGCCTGGATCTTTGATTACGCCATTCCTCATGGGACGAACTGCATATATCGTGCCTGGATTGACGCCAAGCATCTGCTTTGCCTCGTGACCAACGGCCAGCACCTCGTTGGAACCAGAACTTACCGCCACAACCGTGGGCTCCGCCACATCAACGCCTTTGCCACGATGATAAAGCAGGGTGTTCATCGTGCCTAGGTCAATGCCCACGTCATTGTGAAAAAGATTCCTGAAAAAGTTGAGTAGATTTGCCATAATATTAAAATGCTCCTCCCTTGTATTTATAAAATTGGGCTAACTATAACCATTAAATTAAAACTAACAAGCCGAAAAATGAAAAAAAGTGGACTGTGGGCAGTGGACTGTGGGACAGTTCTGTGCCGCGGCGTTTTCGCCGCGGTTGGCTGTGCCTTCAAAACGCGAGGCTGTCGCCTTGCTCACCTGACAGTCCACAGTCTACAGTCCACTATGCACTGAGTTTGGGGTCCATTGCATCTCGGACGCCTTCACCTATAAATACGCCTAGGAGCATGAGGGTGAATAGGGCCAGCGATGGATAGAGGATAAGCCACCATGCCCAGCGTTGTATTTGAGCCTGTTGAAGAAGTTGTCCTATGCTGGGGGATTGCAGTGGCAAGCCAAACCCCAGGTAGTCCAGTGCAGCCAGTGAGCTGATTGCACCGACCAATGAGAAGGGGAAAAAGGTTATGATTGGCACCAGGCCATTTGGCAGGATGTGCCTTAGGATGATACGGTGTGTCGGCAGGCCAAGGCAACGTGCTGCATCGACGAATGGCTGCCGTTTAAGGCGCAGCATTTCAGCTCGCATGTAATATGAAATGCCAATCCAGTTGAATATGGCATTGCAGAAAAGCAGCAGCATGAAGCCAGGACCGTAGATGGAACCCAGCAATATTATTACATATAGGAAGGGGAGGGCGCTCCATATTTCAATGAGTCTCTGACATGTCAAATCGGTCCATCCACCGAAATAGCCTTGCCCCAATCCCACAAGAGTGCCTACCACCATTGAGGACAGGACTAGTGCAAGACCAAACGTGATGGAAGTCCGTATGGCATATACCAGTCTTGCGAACACGTCCCTACCAGCATCATCTATTCCTAGCCAATGCCTCTTGACTGGCCTGAATGGAAAACGCACGGTTTCTTTCTCCAATGACAAGATTGCATCCCCTTCTGGTGTCTTGATTTGCCTGCTGGCGATGCCATTGCCTTGCATGGCCTCATTTAAGAGTTGGTGGATGATGTCGTTCAGGTCAATATCTGGTATTTGAAGTGCTTCTGGCGGTCTTTCATTCTTTATGAGCCATTTTCCAGGAGCAATGCTTCCAGCCGAGGAGCGCACCGTTATGCGCACGCTTTTTGGGGCAGAGGCACGTGGCTTGTATTCTGGCAGGGACAATTCAGCCTCGGCTATCGTGGTATTTGCCCCTTTTGCATGCGTCTTAACTGAAGGTGCGGCCTTGTTGGCAAAGCGTATCGCCAATGCATTTGCAGTTTCCTGTGGAAGCGCCCATAGCTCTGAAAAGTTGCCAGGCTTGCTACCTTCGGGCAGAAGCGCTGTGGCGTTCTGAGCCTTGATTATTTTCATGTCCTTGTCGATGGTGAATACCGCAGTATGCAATACTGGCTCCACACGACAGTACATGCGCAAGTTGGATGAGAGTTCTTCCTCGCCGATTATGTCATTGGGGCTGTATCGGCAAGGCGCCCAGATTATTGTGAATTTCTTTCCAAGTAATTTTGCCTTCCTCTTCAATTTGCCGTAGTCTGGGGCCGTTGAGATACCATTTCCCAGGAAACTGTCCTCTGAACAGTAGGCAAGAAAGGGGAAGTAAATACGGCCATTGCCCAGCACAGCCAGTGGCTTGCCATTGCAGAGTAGTTCTGCACATAGTGAAATCACATAGATGGCAAGCAACAGCAGAAATGACATGAAGGCGCGCCTGTTGTGCACAAAGCGTCGCAGTCTTTTCTTTGTCAGCGGATTGAGGACAAAGGCTTTCATTTCAATACAAAAGGGCAAATAGTAGCTTACCCTTTATTTATTATTTGGCATATTTGACGAAGCTATCGTCCACTGGCAGTATCCTGATGTTTTTATGCTTGGGCAAGTATGTGCCGCCATTGCCTGAGGCCAGTATGCGCCCGCCACGCTTCAGGAAATCGTCTATCTGTCCCTTATAGAAGTCTTTTTCAAACATTCTCTTGTAGGAACCCTCGTCGCCGTCAGGCATGATTATCACATCGTAGTGGCGGAGATTTCCCGTATTAATTTCATGAAGTGAGAAGATATCCACATCAAGCGAGGGATCCTTGTCCATTTCAAGCATTTCGTATGTGGGGAGAGGCCCTACGCAGGCCAGTGACATGAAGCCCACTCGGACAGGCTTTTTGTTTTTGGTGGGATATTTCGGTACGGGGCGTATACCTGAAAGCGCATAGATGTAGCCCAATGCTATGTCATGTGTTGATTCGTAGGATTCTGGATGGAAGCTGCTGACAAGCACCTTGCCCTTGCCGTATGTCCCGTAAACTACTGAAGGTGTGCCCAAGAAGTTGAGAGACACCTTGCCATAGCCGCTGACGGAGCTATTGAACACTGACAGCACCTGGCTCTGTCCCTTGTCTATAGGGTCTGTGGCTTTCATTATATTGCCACCATTATAGCGCACAACACGCTTTCCTGGCTTGATGCCAAGCATTTTTGCGCCTTCTTCATTAAAATCAACTTCCAGGTCGGCCAGTTTTCCCGCACCCTGGATGTAGTCGTATGGAAGGAAACCGAATCTGCCAGCCCTGTTCATTGCATTGTAGCTTCCAGCGCAGATTCCAAGATACATGCCTCCTTCCTCAACGAATTTCTTGACATTCATATATCCCTCGGGACGCATTGCGCCTATCTGCCTGGCACCTCCACCGCCAGGGCACAGGAGCAACTGTATTTCAGACAGGCGTCCATCGCGGATACCTTTCCCATTGAGCAAGGTCAGTTCAATTTGCGGAGAGTTCGCCAGCAACCTGGCCCATTGGAAAGGACCATTTCCTCTGCAGCCCTCATCCAGATACAGCCCAACTTTCAATGTCTGCTGGACGCCTTCTTCCTGCTGAACCTCTTCCTCTGCTTGCTGTTCAGGATTTTCCTGTTCAGGCTTTTTCCTGAATGATATTGATATGCAGGATGCCATAAATATGGCGCAAAGAACAAGTGTGCCAAATCTCATGCAGAAAGACTTGATTGTCATGTAGAAAGCCTCCAGTTGATTTTAGGTGACTGTTGAGCAACAATCACAATTTTATTAATTAATGAAATTTTCTAGCGAAACGGGCATAATA
>JAFSTJ010000761.1 GCA_017450525.1 Victivallales bacterium
GCCATCCTTGTTGCCTGGCTTGAAGAAGAGTTCGACTGAATCATCCATATACACATCGAAATCGTGGGTCGTCTGTTCCAGTTTCTGGTTCTGGGCATGTGGGTCTGACGCCTCAATGCCGAAGTACAACTTGTCCTTTGTGGCGGCCATCTTGAATGTGGTGCCGAATGTGGCAGGCAATGGAACAGCGCATTTCTGGAAGGAGTAAGATTCCAATCCCTTCCAGAAGTCATCATCAAGTTTGCCATCGATAACAGGTGCGCCTTCCCTGTTGAAAAGAACCACGTCACTTGAACGCTTCAATTCCTTGGCGTATGCCTCTGCGTTTTCGGTGAATGCCTTCAGGTAGCCCATGTAGATCCAGTCGAGGCGTTTGTCGTAGATGCTTCCCTTCGCGACCAGTTTCTTTGCCTGTGCAAAGCAATCGTTCATCGTCTTGATGACCTTTGGCGGATAGACTTCCTCGTACAGCTTGTATCCAGAAATGATGAGCTTGGAGTATTCGCCCTTGTTGGTGGTGATATTGATATGCTCCCAGGCGTTCTGCTGTGTTTCGCAGAAGCGCTTCATTGGCTCGTAAGCAGGTCCCCAGAACATCTTGTAGTACAGTTCCAGTTCCTTATCCACATCCATCTTCTCGCCAGCCATCGCCTTCATTGCGAAGTAGAGGTTGAGATGCGTCTGCGGCAGGTCATATACACAACTGTCGCTGACATTCTTCGGCAGGTAAGGCAGCCCTCTTTTGGAATTGTTCAGTTCCAGGAAGCATGCCTTGATCTGCGGATAGCGAGCATGCCATTCGTACATGATGTGAGGCATGGAGTATGGATATGTGTCGTATGGCATCACATAATGCCAAACCTGAAGTTCCTTGCACCTGTTTGCCCAGGCCTTGACTATCTCGTCCGACGCCTTCATGTACTCGGGGAAGCCCTGGTGTATGATGTATGGATTAATGCAGATCTGCACCACCACGTTGTCAGGCAAATCAAAGTCAGGCGGCCAGTAATAAGCCTCGTATGCCAGAGTGCAAATCACCTTGTCAGGATACTTGACCTTCGCCCATTCCGCGACCTTCTTGACGAAGCCCCATATCAAGTTGGACATTGCGGCCTTGCCCTTGCTTTTGTCAATCAGCGCCTGGCAGTTCGGGCAATGGCATGGATGATAGGAGAAGTTGTCATTGGGCACCACCACGATGGTATCCGCACTCGGGCGCTGGGATTTCCAAAGAGCAGCCTCAGGCCTCTTCTCGTAAACTGCGTCGATGAAGTCGCAGAATGCCTTGAGAGTGGCAGGATTCGAGAAACAGTACTGAGGCTCCTTTGCCCAGAGGGTCACACCGTCGCCCCTGACTCTTTTTGCGATGCCCCTGTTGCGTGTCTTGCCATCGGGTTCCAGCGCTAAAATCTCGTCCTGGCCCTTCGCATAATAAACCAAATCATTCATGGAATGGTTGGCAGACAAGTTGCGCTTGCCGAACGCCCTCAGATGGCGGCAATACTCCCAGGAATCATTGTTCTTGAAGTCCAGGAAGAACTGGGGCCACACATTGCGGTGGTAAAGGCTTGGCGTCACCTCAATGGGCAGTCCACCAACCGTGACCTTGTCCTTCTTCTCATAACATTCGCCGAAATCGCCTGGCGCATACCAGCGCACACCAAGGAACCTTTCTATGAAACTGTATGTGCCCCACATTAGCCCGAATGGTCCATACCTTTTTGAGGTCCAGTCATCATCGCAGTCACATCCCATGATGGAGATGCTTCCGTCAGAAAGCGCGGTGATGCGGAAAGTCTCGCTGTTCTGGTACTTTTCAGGGTTGTAAACATCAGATTTCGGAAGTTCGCCATGCGCTCCGATGTAGATTGCCTTTTTGCCCTGGGGCCTTGCTGTGGCAATTGGCATGTCCACTCCAGACACCAGCTTCATGTACTTCTTCAGGTGAGATGCGCAATACACTGTGACCCTCGGTGCATTCTCCTTGGTCACAATCACATAGTCCGACTTGCCGCCACTGGCAATCTCCTGGCCAGCTACGAAGAAACACACCAGAAACATACATGAAAGCAGAATCTTTTTCATTTGTTTATCTCCATGTTTTTGTAATAGTTCCGTTCCCATTTTTATTTTTATCCACAGATTGTCGCAGATTGTCACAGATTATCTTTACTCTGCGTCTCTGCGCCTCTGCGTTAAAATTGGGTATGGAACAACTATCTCACTTTTTCCTTTCAATTACCTCTATGTTGTCAACCAGGGCATAGTCACCCACCGAATAGAACATCTTGCCATAGCGTGTGCTATGCCAAAGGGAGATGGTAATCGTGCAGTCTCCGTCCTGCTTGGGACGGAATGTGCCCTGGATTTCTTTCCAGTCAGGCGTGAGCACATAATATGTCGCGCTCTTATTTGGCTGAAGCATCTTGACATCCAGGCGCCCTGCCCCCTTCTGGTTCACGTGCAGCATGAAGCGCGGCGCCGTCCCCATGATGTCAAAGGAAAAGACATAAGTCTTATTGGCCTTTGCGCCTGGCACCTTCACATTGATGTTGGCGGCGGCCGTCTCAATGCCCTTGTCATCCTTTGTGATTTTGGCTATTTCCACCTTGGCGCAGTGGTTGTCCCCAATCTCTTCCTGGATGAAGGAGAGTTTTCCCCTGCCTGAATAAAGTTTCGCCAATTCCTTTGCAGGTGCCTCGAAGTCCCCTTTGTCAACCAGATTGACCGACTCAGCCAGGCAGGACAGAAC
>JAFSTJ010000762.1 GCA_017450525.1 Victivallales bacterium
AACAGGTTGGAAAACAGTTTCAAAACATCTGGAAGCAAGATGATGACAACCTCCATCCAAGGGGCGATGATGTCTGTCGCGATTGCGGCAATACCAGTCACCACCCTGTAGATGTTCTTGCCAGAATCATCCTTCTTGTCCTTTCCGTCTTTCTTCTGGTCACCATCCTCTTTGGGCAGCAATGAAGTTATTGCATTAGTGAAAGTGCCATTGTCAATCATGCTCTTGATATCCTTGGCCGTATTGGTGATGATTTCGCCAAGAGATGCACTGTTCTCCTTGTTCAATACCGAACTGAAGTCCACAGTCCTGATGATCTCTTCCAGCTGCCCATCAGCGGTTCTGCGCAATGCATCTATGACCACAGGACGAATTGTCTCTACGATGATAGGCTCCAAGGCACTGGCTCCGCCGATAATAAGAGCATTGGCGATGGCGGTGGATTTGCCTAACAGTTCGGCACGGATCTCGCCTATGATATCCTGAGTTTGATGAGCCGTTTCATCCTCAAACTTCTTGCGTTGCCTTTCAAAGGAATCTTGGACAAATCGTCTGGCCTGCTCAAGTTTCTGGATTTCCTTATCGGCATCGTATGTGTCCATGTAGAGACCGTCCAAGGTAATCTGGAGAATGTTGCGTATGCTGATGCATTCGTCAACAATGCGCCTTTGCATCTGCTCGTCAAAAGCCTCCTGTGCCTGGAATGTTCCAATTATGCCAATAATCTTGTCGGCAGCTTCCTCATCAAACTTCGAAGTGGCAATGACAGGGCATTGGAAACCATTGTCCAGCAGTGTTTCTTCAACCTTGCCACGAATATCCTGGTTGTTTGAGGCTATGCCCTTGTCGCATTTGTTCAGCACTACTGCAATGCGTGGACTATATCTGGAAATTTCATCCAGAAATTTCAGTGACGTCTGGGTAAGTTCGCCATCTTCAATATCCATGACAAGCAAATATGCCGAGCCTTGGCCAATGTAGGCATTCAAGGCTTTCGTGTGCTGTTCGACACCCGAGTCGAATCCAGGAGTGTCAACAATGGTAAAATCAGCAAGGGTCTTTAGGCTTTCTACGGGCAAACGGTACTCAATATGGTCGCATTGTTGTGGGGAAAAATCAGTGTGTTGTTTCATTTGCACACACTTTAATCCTTTCTCGCTATTCAAGTACGCATAGTAAACTTCCTGCTCACTGTATTTTAATTCTGTAGCAATGGCCGTTTGTGGGTTCTGTGCCTCTTCAAGAAAATCGGCTCGTCCTATTAGGCGATTCAACAAAGCACTTTTGCCTGCATTAAAATGTCCTACAAGCATAACTTTGACATCAAAGCAATCACGAGAGCCAACCAGTTTAGCTACAGATTTTTGGAAATCTGTAGTATCAGGATGAGCGGCTGCCACATTTTGAATAATGCCAATCGAATCGTCAAATTTGTTTCTTTGAATCATTTCAAACCTCTACTGCATGGTCTAGACAAGTATGCAAAAAGAGCGTCTCAATCCGAATTTCCCCGAGGTTTGCGACAACCTAACAAGAGCACGAAGAGAGACGCCCAAATGGGTGACTCCACGTGTGCTCTTGTTTTCGCAGAAGGTCGCAATTTCGGGGAAAAGACAAGCACAAATCCAACGGCAAAGCCGATGGCTATGAAAAAGAGGAAAGACGCTATTTCTTGTAATCGGTTACTCCTTGTTGGGTTATGATCGCTTTGGGGGCGACGATACGAAAACTCACTAAAATATAATCGTTCAAGTTCCTGTTGCAACGCCATTATCGAGAATTATTTCGCGCCTGAACTCAAAAATTGAGGAGAAATCCTCCTCTCCTTGCTGGAAACGGCACTTCTGGCCTTTCCCGCCGTCCGCCGCCAAGGCCTCCCGTTTCAACGACCGCCAATCCTCCACGCGCCCCCCGTCTAGACTCTTCCTTCCGAGTCCAAGCGGGGGCTTTTTTTGTGCTCGAAACGGACTTTTTTCGGGAATTTTTCCAAAATCCGAGGCCACCCCCCGTGAAAAATTTTAATACGAGGGTGAAGGGCAATGAAGGCCCGAGAGACAAGAGCACCCTAGAAAAGGAC
>JAFSTJ010000763.1 GCA_017450525.1 Victivallales bacterium
ACAGGAACACGATCATGATTTGCGGCAGGAAACCAAACACGGTCCCAACACCGCCAATTATGCCGTCTAACACTAGGCTTTTGATTGCGGGGCCCGTGCCGAACCTGTCCAGAAATTTCTCCACCAAGCCAGGTATTCCAGGTATCCAGAGCCCATATTTGGCGGGATTTGGCTTGTTCTTGATTGCATCCTTGTTTTCCAGATATGCGGTGTAGTCCACATATTCCGTACGCTTTATTATGCCATTTTCCTGATCTTCAAAATAAGCAGGAGCATTAATCAGTTGAGCCAATTCAGGCAGGATAGTACCATCCGTTTCGTTCAGCTTTGGCAGGACGGTCTTGTCAAACAAGTCAAGTTTGGCAGCCTTAGCGGCGGCATCCGCCTTGAGCAATGCCAGGTATTCCGTCGCAGCAGCCTTGTCCTGTTCTGCCTCAAGCAGGACTGTTCCCTTTTCCACCAGACGCGCGGCCTCCTTTGCGGCAGCCACAAGCCCCTTGCGGAAATCGGCTGGATTTGCCAAGGCATTTGCATATGCGGCCCGGAATGCCTCCACCCGCAGGCTTGCATCGGCAAAGTCGCCCGATACTTTCTCCCATGTTTCAGGTTCAAATGCGATGTTCTTCTCTTTTTTCGTATAGTCAGGCTCGTCTGGCAATTCCTTGCCCTCCACCCAGGCACGCGCCTCGGCCAGATGCCATGATGCCCTGATTTTCGCATTGGATGCCGCTATTTTTCTGTTGCGGGCAGTCAAGGCAGCCTTTGAGTCAAAGGCCTTTTGCGCAGCCGCATTGCGTTCCTTGACCTCCTTGGATGTGAACCAGGAGCTGTCCTGCGTCCAGGCAAGGAACCAGCCTTCGCCAAACACGCCGTTGTTGGCCCAGTCTGTCATCCACGTGCCCACTGTGGAAACCGAAATCCAGTACATGAGCCAAATCACAATGGCAAAAATAGGCAGGGCCAGAATACGGTTAGTCACAATCTGGTCCACCCTGTCCGACATAGTCAGGCTGTTGGGCAGAGCCTTCTTCTTCACGGCGCGTGAAATCACCGCTTGTATGTAGGAATAGCGCTGGTTGGTGATGATGCTGTCGGCCTCATCATCCATCTCTTTTTCACATTCCTTGATATGCTCTTCCAGGTGGCCATACAAGTCTGCTGGCAGTTTGACCTCCTCCAGCACCTTTTCATCACGCTCAAAAATCTTGACGGAGAACCAGCGCTGGCTCTTCTTGTCCACCATATTGTCGATGGATTCCTCGATATGTGCGATTGCGTGCTCGACGGAGCCAGAGAACACGTGGGGACATTCCACTTCCTTGCCTGACTTTGCAATCTCAATGGCCTTTTCCGCAACTTCCTTGCAGCCTTCGCCAGTAGACGCGCTCAATGGCATGACTGAACAATGCAGCGCAGTTGCCAGTTTTTCCAGGTCAATCTTGTCACCATGCCGTGTGACCAAATCCATCATATTGATGGCCACAACGATGGGAATATTGAGTTCCAGCAACTGCGTGGTGAGATATAAATTGCGCTCGATGTTGGTACCGTCAATAATGTTGATTATTGCATCGGGCTTGTCATTCACCAGATACTTTCTGGTCACGACTTCCTCCAGCGTATAAGGGGACAGGGAATAGATGCCAGGCAAATCCTGGATTATGACGTCCTTGTAGCCCTTGAGGACGCCATCCTTTTTTTCGACGGTGACGCCTGGCCAGTTGCCAACATACTGGTTGCTGCCAGTCAATTCATTGAAAAGCGTGGTCTTTCCGCAATTGGGATTGCCAGCCAATGCAATCTTTATCGACATAATACCAATTTCCGCAGCGATTATTCTTCCACTTCAATGGCCTCGGCCTCGGACTTGCGGATGGAAAGTTCGTATCCGCGCACGGTCAGCTCCAGCGGGTCGCCGAATGGTGCCACCTTGCGTATCATTATCTCAACGCCCTTGGTTATGCCCAT
>JAFSTJ010000764.1 GCA_017450525.1 Victivallales bacterium
CAGGCAGTTTTGGCAGTGTCCCCAATGCATTCGTGAGCAAATGAAATAAAAGCCCATATACAATGAAGCCCCTCCTCCGCAAACTCTTCTTCTGGGACGAACCGGGCAAATGGCGGCGTATCTACAATGCCCTGTCATTGAAGAAAGCCCCCAGCCTGGGGCTGGCCGTCGCGGTGCTTCTGAGTTTTGCATTCTACAAGATAATACCTCCTTTTGCATTCTCGGGTTTTCCGTTCAAGGCCGCCAAATGGAATGTTCCATTCTACATCCTTTTGGCGACGATTGCGTTCTGGTGGATTTGCGCGTTTGCACATACAGCACTTGGCGAATATCTCAAGGAATTTGTCAAGGGGAAATGGAAGTCACGCCTCCTTGAGTTTTTCACTTTGTCGCTGTTTTTCCCTTGCGGGGTGCTGCTTCTGGTTTGTTACGCAAGACGGAAAAAGCGTTGGGGCAGCGTCGCACTGTTTGGGCTTTCCTTGGCATTGTTTTCGTTCGCTGTATTGACCGATGCTGGAGACGCGTTTTCAACCATATCCTTGCTGCGGCATTGGGCCGTGGCGCTACAGGCTCCTCTGTTGATCGCTGGCCTGGCGTGGTTTGCGCAGATCAACCCATATGGGAAAATCCAATGGGGCGTGTGGGCACTTTCAATATGCCTTGGAATTGCCTATCTCAATCAAGGGCTGACATTCAGACAACGGCATGCGCAGGAAGACGCACGAATCTGGAAATTGCTTAATGCTGAAGCCCCTGGCGAGGCAAAGGCCGAGTGCGATTTGCGCTTCGATGCATGGCGTGAGCCGCTTGCCGGAATGGTCGACCTTGCGATGAAATGCGAGAACCTTTTCCCGTGGGAGAAATACCATTATTCAAATTCAAGAACAGAGATTCTTTCGCTCTATGAGGACATCAAGGCGGCGGCGCCTTTGTTCAGGCAGAGGTTGCTTGCCTTCTCGGGAAACTGCCCGTCCTCCATAGCGATGCCTGGTGTCGCGGCGGAGGCCTTGGAATGGGATGACAGGCTCGACCTTCCCGAAATTAAACTGGTGAGATACGCCTCAAGATTTCTGGCATTGGAAATGATGGCGAGGGCAAAGGACACGTCAGTAGTGAGAGAGGACAATGCCGCCCTAATTCGTCTGCGAGATTGGATTGTCAGAGGCGGGACCTACAGCCATAAGCTCACCGCATTTGGTGTGGAGAGGGCGCGTCTCAATGCTCTGTCGAACACCTTGCCCCAAAAGCGGTATTCCAAGGATGAGTGGCAGGAGCTTCTTGGCAATGCTCCTGACTGGCGTCGCATTTCCGCATCCGTCAGCGCAGCGGACTATAGTCGATTCTCTTCCTTGAGCATCGTAGTAAAAGTCTATTTCGACAAGCCCCTTGTCTCCTTTGTCCTCAAATGCCTTGATAGCGGCATATTCTTCTGGGATGTCCATATTGCGGCTCCCGCATATGACCTGTTTGTCTTCTCCGATGCGTTTCTCGCCAGCGCATACGCAAGAGTCATACAAGCTACGCTTGACGAAAAGGCGGACTATCAGATCATTCGCGACATCGAACGGGAGGTGCGGCGAGCAGATGAGAATGGCAGTGTGCTGTTGTTTGTTTCAGGCACTGAAGGCTACGCCTATAGACAGCTGCTCTCCATCGAGAACGAACGCAGAATGGCGCTCATTGCCTGGCGGGTCGCGGAGCATATGCACACTCACGACGCAACGTTGCCCGAAAGCTTGGCCGTATTGGGCGACCTGCCAATGGATGCCCAGAATTCGCGCCCGTTCGGATATGAGCGCGGACGCCTTGACGTGCCGATTGACTCCAATGGCGGCACCGTTTCAAGACGGGGCTTCATGCTCTACTCGCACGATTGGGACGGCAATCTTCCTCAATGGAACAAGGCTCCAGCCAGGATTGTCGTTTTTCTTGAATAGAGCCTCGTAAACATTCGAGAACCATTGGGGATTTAACTTTGCGCTTCGCCCGCCAATCCCGCGCCACGCGATTGCAAACCTCCGAAGGGAGTGTAGATTAGGGGGAGTGACGGGAAAGGTAGTTTAAGGCTTGATGAGACGTTTGCAATGTGCTTTAGGCGAGGTATATTGAATATGTGTCGAAAAAGGTAACTGGAACAAGAGGCTCGGTAGCTCGTTATGCGTATATCTCTCCTTTTGATCATATTGTTTCTGGTGTCGTGTAATTATACGAGTACTTCAAACCGTGTGGTTATTCTTGATCCGAATGCTCTAATCGGGAAGAACAAGGCAGAAATCATTGGAATGACGCTCCAAAGTTCTCCAAAGACCGCGGACGGTGAAACCATCGTGGTATCTCGGGAAAAAAATGGTTCATTGACATATAATTACATCACCTCAAAGAATCAGGAATCGGGTGACAAAAAACTACAGGAAAGTGACCTTTGGTTCATAGACTTCCATCCAAAGGCAGCCTTATTTGCCGCCAAAGATGATTGCATTATGCTTAAATTCAAAGATGGGGTTGTGTTCGAGTCTAAGCATATAATTTGGAAGCACAAATAGAAATAACTTTTGGAACAGTTATGGAAAACGGATTTGCGGTCGACGATTGTCAACTGAATATATTGCCAATAATCGAGCCATTTCTCACTATTTGACCATTCTCCGCGCAGATGGTTCATTCGCGCCTCCCTATTGAGGACTGGGACTTTCCCAAAGCGCATATGATACCCAATCCCGTGCCACGCGGTTGCAAACCGCCGAAGGGAATGTAGATTAGGGGAGTGGCGGAGGTGGTCAGGGAGCATTTGGGCAAAGGAACATAATGAATGATAAAGTAACGCTTATCGCGAATCACATGAGAGGCTAAGGGGCTGTGTGTTTCCACCGAGTTTCATAGAGGTATAATTACAATGGCGATAGTTAATCATTTGCGGAGATTTAAGGAGTTTTGGTCACAAAAGAACCAAAGTGCCAAGAAGGAGCTCAATCCTGAACTCTATAAAGAGATTGAAAACCTGGCTTCTGATATCTACGAGCTAATCAAGCAGATTGGCTGGACACGGGAAAACCTTAGGATAAACACGTTGGGGGGCATTTCACAAGGTAATTGGAATTCTACGCCGTGGGTGGCTTTTTACTGCAAAAAGATCACAGATAGCACCAAGCGCGGCATCTATCCAACTATCTTCATTTCACCGGATACGCAAGATTTCCGGCTTTCACTTAATTATGGTGACGCCGAAATCACTGATTATGCAAAATCCAACCACATCCGGATGGCAAAGGGAAAAAAAGTGGCAATCAGTCAAAAGACAAGACAACTCCTGTTTGATGGCCTGAATCTTAACCAGTATAGCTGGATTTGCGAATGGAATACCAAACCAACCGAAGAATATGATACAGATATCATTTCATTTACAGTTGACCAAAATACAGCGGAAGCCGAAAGTATAGCGGCGATGCGCCTTAAGCAGCTGCTCCAAGCGTATTGGGATATTCATCAGAAGCCTGAGCAATGGAATACCCTCTGGACAGAGGTCAAACAACAAGCCACTGGTGTTTTGAGTAGTGGCGAAGGAATGACCGCTACGGCACCAATCGTCACGCAGGTTTTTGATAAATCTCATAGAGGACTTGTTGAAGAACTGCTGTCACTAGTGAAATCAAGAAAACAAGTGATTTTGACAGGAGCGCCTGGGACTGGAAAGACCCATCTTGCAAAAGAATTGGCAGCCGCCATGATTGGAGTAACGTTGGAAGATCTCAATGGAGATGCCATATTACCAGAACAATATGAGTTTCGACAATTTCATCCAGGATACGACTATTCAGATTTCGTGGAAGGTTTGAAACCCAAAGTTGCGGCTGATGGAACACCATTCTTCGAGAGGGTAGACGGTGTTTTTATGGCATTCTGCAAAAAAGCTCATAATGCCATTAAAGAAGACTTGGAACTGGCTGAGACGGAAACAGACGGAGCCGAGGCACGGGCATTTATCGAAGATGCCTGCATAAAGAATGCATACGTCATGGTCATTGACGAGATCAATCGAGCTGATTTGTCTCGCGTGTTTGGCGAACTGTTCTATGGTCTTGAGAAGGACTACAGAGGCGAAAGCATTCCTACGCAGTACGATTATTTGTCAGGCGGAGGTTTTGCGATTCCGCCGAACGTCTACATCATCGGGACCATGAACGACATCGACCGCAGCGTGGAGAGCATGGACTTTGCACTTCGTCGCCGTTTCGCCTGGCAGGAGATAACCGTCGAGGATTCCATATGCATTCTTAATTCCATCATTTCTCCTGGACTTAGGGGGAGAGCGATTGAAGTGATGCGCAAGGTCAACGACAAAATCATCGATGAAGAGCTTGGATTAGAGCCCGCATATTATCTTGGTGCAGCCTACTACAAAGACGTTGAGAACTATATCAACGATAAAGACGAGGCTGAAGAATACTCGGAATGGGAAAGGCTTTGGGGATACAGCATTTCTGTAATTCTTAAGGAATATATTCGCACCAGTAGACGAAACGTTACCATTGATGCTCTGCATCAAAAATATGACGAGATATGCAACAACGCAAAAAAACTGGAATTGCTGGACGCTTCTCAAGCATGGTTGCTTACATGGAATCCAGCTAAATGGAATTGGAAGAGTTACAAGGACTGGTGCGAAGGCACTAAGACAGGAAAGAAGTTCATAGAGCCTTGGACTTGTTATAGTAAGCAGCCGAAAATTGGTGATGAGATATTCTTGATGAAAACCGGTGAGCAACCAAGAGGTATTTTTGCTCATGGATATGTAATTAAAGAATCATATGAGGCACCTCATTATGATGATAAAAAAGCTTCAGAAGGCAAGAATGAGCCTCGCATAGATGTCGAGTTTGATAGAATTCAAGATTGCGACAGCGAACAAATACTTTCACAGGATGACCTAAAGGCAAAATTCCCCGATCAAGCATGGAGCCCGCAAATTTCGGGGATTGCGATTAAAGGAAAAATAGTCCCTGAATTGAAAGCTCTGTGGAACCAGTTGACTGACGCACCAAATAAATAGGAAGTCAAACACGATAGATAATAATCTTAGGTTAAACTTAAGGAATAGGATGAGCAACTATGGATCTTGCTAAGAATTTTGGGTGGATAACGTTTTACACAAAATTGGCAGATAAGCTATTAGAATACCGGAGCAATCGTTCTGAACTCATCCAGAGACTTCAGGACGCGTTTTCAAAAGCCGGTATTACCCTTCAAAAATTAGACGCCGACGGTCATTTCACCGATATTGATCCGTTTACTTTTTTTGCTGTAATCAGGAATAGGAGTGACGACAATTTTCGGAAAATTATTGTAGAGCTGGCAAAACAGTTTTCAATCGAGGCAATGCGAGAAGATGAAGGTTTTGATGGTATTCCGAAGCTTACGCGATGCGTGGCATTCTATTCATTCTACCCAAAGCGAGGAGAGCATGATATTGATCATCTTTGGGATCTTTTTGCTGCAGCAATTGATTATTCAGCGGATTCAGGTAACATCACAAAAAAACAAACCTTTATTACTAAATATAATCAGGTAAAAGTGCAAAAAGGGGTCAATTGGAATATCACCACTGGACTTTTTTGGGCTCGACCATATTTCTATATATCTCTTGATTCTATACTCAGAAATTATTTACAAAAGCATGAGAAGTTAGCCCAATCTGAGAATGAGAATATGAAGCAATTTAAAACGCTTCCAGATGGGGAAAAATATCTAAGTATCTGCTCTACACTTCTAAACGATATTAGGAGTAACGAGAATGGATATAAATCATTTCCTGAACTCTCATATGCTGCATATTTAGAAAGTCAGCAAGCTGGCAACAACTCAAATGACTCAATTAGCGACATTCAAAATAAGGACAACACCATGCAAAAGCAAACACATGAAGGACTTGTCGAAAGCTTGAAGGAGCTTCTTCTTTCCAAAATGCAAATAATACTCACGGGGGCACCAGGAACAGGAAAAACATACCTGGCCAAAGAAATTGCAGCGTCAATGCTCGGAAAATCACCAGAAGCAATGATTGCAGACGCAAAAGCCGGAACAGAAAAACGTTACCAATTTCGGCAGTTCCACCCAGGGTATGACTACTCTGACTTTGTCGAAGGTCTGAAACCTCACCTTGAAGGAGGCAAACCAACCTTTGTGCCAACAGCCGGAATATTCATGCAATTCTGCATTGATGCCGCCAAAGAACTATATCAGGATCTTGATTGTCAAAGCACGAAACAGAAACTCCGTGATGGAGAAATTAACAAAAAACAGTATGACGCTACACTTCAGAAGGTTTGTAATGAGCATGCATATGTCATGGTCATTGACGAAATCAATCG
>JAFSTJ010000071.1 GCA_017450525.1 Victivallales bacterium
GGGATTTTCCGAAGGAAGCAAATTGAATATAAATCCAGGAGTTTCAGAAGGCGGCAAGAGGCTGCTCAAGGAGTGAGGCAAATGAATGAAGTGACACTTGTCAGGATACCCAGGCTCTATGAGAACATGGACGAGGCCACTATCGGCCAGTGGCGCTGCAATCTTGGTGACAAACTCAAGGAGGGCGACGCCCTGGTGGAACTGATTACGGACAAGACCGTAATTGATTTCGAGGCTCCCGTTGGCGGCACTTTGCTGGCAATCTATGTCCAGAGCAAAAGCACGGTGCCCTTCAATTACGTGCTTTGCGCCATAGGCGAGGAAGGCAGCGTGGCGCCTGACGTCTCCGCCGAGAATGAACAGCTCCTACAGGCGCATTTGAAAGAAAACGCACTGTCTGTGAATCTGGAGACAATCGAACCCCAGCCAGCAAGTGCACCAAAACCGCAGTACAAGGCAGCACCCGCTGCAAAGGCCTTCGCAAAGCAGGAGGGGATAAATCTGGATGATGTGGCGGCATTTTGCAAGCGCCCAATGGTGCATCGCAAGGACGTGGAGGACTTCATCGCATCCAGAACGAAAGCCGAACCAGTCGCCCCCGCGCCTGCATCTGTTGCCTGTGACAGGCGTGTGGCATTGGTGACTGGCGCGTCTGGCGGTATTGGCTCCGCCATTGCCAGGACGCTGGCCGCAAAGGGCAATGCCATTGCCATTCATTGCAACAACGACACAGCCTCCGCGGAAAAACTTGCTGAGGAACTTGCATCCCAGGGGGCGGTTTGCCAGGTGTTTCGCGCCAATCTCAGCCAGCCAGAGGCTGCAAAGGAGCTGGTTGCCCAGGTAATGGCACGCTTCGGGCGAATTGACATACTAGTGAACAACGCTGGCTGCCTGGCGGACGCAACTGTCGCCTTCATGAGCGACCAGCAGTGGGACAGCGTGCTGGATTTGAACTTGAGTGCCCCATTCAGGCTGATGCGGGCCGTCGCCATGCTCATGGCGAGAAACCGCTGGGGGCGCATAGTGAACATAGCCTCCGCCGCAGGCAGGCTGGGTTCCGCGAACCGCTCCAACTACGCCTCCGCAAAGGAGGGGCTGCTGGGCTTGACACGCTCCGCCGCCCGTGAACTGGCTGGCTTGGGTGTACGCGTCAATGCGGTGGCTCCTGGCTTTGTTGACACGAACATGACCAGCAGCATCCAGGACAAGAGGCGACAGGACATCATGAGGGACATCCCCGTGCGGCGTTTCGGCAAGCCAGAGGACATTGCCGCCGCAGTGGCTTTCCTGGCCTCCGATGAGGCTGACTACATCACGGGGCAGTGCCTCTCCGTGGATGGCGGCCTGGTTATGGGATGATTCTCTGCGCGGCCCCTGGCCGCGCAGAACAGCCATGCGCGAATGGAAGTCCAGTGTCCTGATGCGTGGCCCTGGCCGCGCGGAACAAGCCGCACTTTTTTCATTATAACGATTGGAAAAATAAGAAAAGAGTGCTAAATTCACGCAACTTTTTCCTTAAAAGATTCTCATATTTGAGGTTAGAGATAAAAACAACAAGAAGAGAGGAAGACAACAATGAAACGCACATTTCAGCCACATTCACTGCATCGCAAGAGGAAGCTGGGTTTCCGCGCCCGCATGGCAACCAAGAACGGTCGTGCCGTTCTGTCAAACCGTCGTCGCATAGGCCGCAAGCGCCTGGCATTGTAAAGCCGAGTCCAGGTGTACGTACAGCACGATGAATGACACAGCACGCCCTGGTTTCGGTAGAACAAGTCGTCTGAGGAACCGCAGCGAAATTGCGGCGGTTCGCAACGGCGGGCAATCCAGAGCAGGGCGCTATTGTGTAGTGAATATATTGCAGACGCCGCCTGACAATTTGCGCAGGGCGGCGTTTTCAATATCAAGGCGCTATTCGAAACTGGCTGTCGAGCGCAACCGTGCCAGGCGCCTGTTTCGTGAAGTGTTCAGTCGCATTTATGGTGAATTGCCGCCTTGCTGGGTCATATTCGTTCCACGCCATCAAATGAAAGATGCTGGGATGTGGGAGGTGCTTGACGATGCGAGAACGTGCGTTTCCCGTATATTGTCAGGGCAGGCATGATGAACAAGGCGTTTTCCTTTATTTGCAAGCTTCCCGAAAATGTGCTTATGGCACTGATTGGCATCTACCGAAAATGTATTTCGCCGATGAAGCCAAGGTGCTGCCGTTTTGTGCCAAGCTGTTCGGAATATGCGCTGGAAGCGGTGAGGATGCACGGCGCATGGCGTGGCGTGGTGCTGGCAATATGGCGTATCATGCGTTGCCATCCATTTTGGCATGGGGATATGTACGATCCCGTACCAAGGACTTTTGCCGGTAGCAGGGCAGATTCAAAAAGTGAAGATTGATTTTAAAGGTTATTGTTATAAATACAACGGATAAAGCCGATGAATAAAAGTGGCAAATACGATATAGTTACAGTTGTTGGCGTTGTAGTAAGCGTCATAGCTTTGGTTGCGATTCTTATCTATAGGCCTGGCATGCCAAAGAGCGGGCAGCCTCAGGCGACGCCCACCGTGCAAACGCCTGCTGCGCCAGCGCAACAGCCGTCCACGCCAGCGCAACCAGCACAGCAAGCACAGCCAACACAGCAAGCAGCGACGCCAGAGGCACCTGCCCAAAGTTTGCCCCAGGCATCCCAGGCAGAAAATCCAATGTCATTGCTGGCTGCGGATGTGGCGCAGCCGCGCTCCAGGGGAACCCAGGGTGAACAGCTTCTGAATGCTGGCGACAAGAGCCAGATGATTACCAGTGTGGACAAGGACGGCAATGGCGTTGTTTCAATTGAATTGGGCGAATATCTTGTGGATGTGCCCAGAAAAGGGCAGGAAAATCCACCGAAAGTAAAGATTTCATCTCACGATTATCCATTCCTGTGTTTGACAGCCAACTGGCTTGCCACCCAGGGGTTTGGCAAAGTGGAGGCAAAGGAGCTTGAGGGCGGGCAGCAAGGGCTCGTGCTTGAGAGGCGCAGTGCCAATGGAAAGCTTCTTTTGCGTGAGAGCTGGAGGCTTGTCGATCCCTCGAAGTACGAATTACTGTATGACATTGATATTATAAATGAAGGCGACGAGGCTGTGTCGCTGTCCGATTTCTTTATTGAGGGCGGTTCGATGCCAGCATCGGTCACGCCAGCCAGAAAGGCAGGTCGCGGAGAATCCGCTGGTGGAATAACATTGGGGAATGCCAATGGCAAGCCAGATACCTTGTTTATGCGCGATTTGATCAAGATGAAGGAGGCGCGCCGCCAGGAGATTCAGACCACGCAAGTAAACTGGACCGCTGTCCATTCAAAATATTTCCTGCTGAGCCTGTGGATGGCGGATGGAAAGGCATTTTCAGGCGCAGAAGTGGCTGCTGTCGTTCCAGGAACTGGGGACGATCCTTCGGCATTGACAGGGCCACGCTACCATGTCCGCGCCAAATTGCCGCCATTCATGGTGGAGGCAGGCAAGAGCCAGAAGTTCTCCATCAAGGCGTATGCGGGACCGAAGAAGTTCAGCGCACTGTCTGGATATGGCCTTGGATTGCAATCGGTCATGGACATGGACCGCTTCTTCTTCTGGAGGCCAAAGGCCATGAGTCTGCTCAGCGAATACCTGCTGAAGATGCTGGTCTGGCTGAGCGAGGTTTTTCCGAAGAGCATCGGTTACGGCCTTGGTGTCATATTGCTGACCTTGCTGGTGAAGTTGATATTCTGGCCTCTGTCCCATAAATCCACGAAGTCAATGCGCAAGATGGCTGCATTGAAGCCACAGTTGGATGAGATCAAGGCCAAGTACAAGGACGATCCACAGACAATGTACCGCAAGCAGCAGGAACTTTTCAAGAAGAACAACGTCAGCCAACTCGGCGGATGCCTTCCCATGCTGCTGCAGATTCCCGTCTTCTTCGCCCTTTTCAACACATTCAGGAACGCCATCGAGATGAGGCA
>JAFSTJ010000765.1 GCA_017450525.1 Victivallales bacterium
GACATCTTTTGGTGATGTGTTTCTTGCTTCTTGATATAATTGATAGTTTTGTCTAGTATGGAGGGACTTACGGAAAAAGCACCATATCCATCCTGCCAAGCAAAGGTGGAATATAATGGGGATATTGTTTTTATCCATCTGCTGCTATTTGACTTTGTGTTTCTTACTAGTTCAACTAAAGTCATACTTTTGGGAAGCGTAGTCAAAATGTGTATATGGTCAGATATTCCACCGACAATAATGGGGATACTTCCATAGCCATTCAAGATGCCGCCGATGTATGCAAAAATACGAGGTAAATCACCATAGTGCATTTGAATGCTGGTTGATTTGATGTGAAAGATCAGATGTATGTCAATTTTGACCATAGAATTGGCCATAGTTTCTCCTATAAAATCTCTGCCGTTAAGTTCTGACCGCCCCTACGGGGCTCTAATTCTGGGTGGCATGTCCCGTGGGTTTCGTTCGCGCCTACGGCGCTCACTTCACCCACGGCTGTGTTCTCTCCGCCCCTACGGGGCTGTTTAGCCCAACAATGGTCGCTAAATGTTCAATTGACTAACACGCCGTCAAGATAGCTTATTCCATTGCGGAAGAAAACGGAGGAGGCTGTTGCGGATGTGCCTTTGTTCCATAGGCTCAAGGCCTCATTGCGGTTAAGTGGTGCAGCATGGCCATCGCAATAGCCGGCATTTGCTTCCGTGCCGTATGTGTACTCTTGGATTTTGTTATCAGTTGTTAGAGTATAGGCAGCACCGCCGCCATGGCGCCATGCAATGTATGAAGCGCTTATGCTTATAATATCTGGAACGTGATGGCATGCCTTGTCTGCAATCAGTAATGCCACGCTAGGTGAGCAGAGGTTGCCTTCCTTGCGAGGCGGGTAGCTTGACTTTCCAGAAGTTCCAGTGGGATTGGTCTGGTATCCGAAACCAATGGAGTTATGCCCATAATGGGAATACTTGAATCCCTCGCTTATGGTCCCGTTGAAGCCGACGCTTTCGGCTGGGCACTTGAATATCTGATAATCATTTTCCTTTGACGTATATCCTGTGGAGGGGGAGGAACCGTAAATGTAGGGATAGAGCGTGCTGTAGAAGCCTTGTCCGGCTGCGCCGCCTCTGGTGGATGTAATGATCCAGCCTTCATATTCATCCGTATAGAGCTTGGAGGCCAGCATGATTTGCTTGAGATTGGAAATGCATCCGATGTTTCTGGCTTTCTGCCTAGCCTTTGCCAATGCAGGCAGCAGCATTGCCGCCAAAATCGCAATAATCGCGATTACAACAAGCAACTCGATCAAAGTGAATCTGTTCCTCTTCATGTGTTACCTCGGCTGTTTATTTTTATGGTTGAAAATACATAGCATTTAGTGGTCTGTGGACAGTGGACTGTGGACTGTGGACTGGATAGGGTGAAATGTCCAGTGTTTAGCAGTTTTCCAACGCTGCACAGTCCACAGTCCACAGTCCACTAATCACTTAGAAATACACTGTGACAGAACTCACCTGTTCTGCAATGGGCCTGTTCTGCCATGCCTTGGTGCTGTCTGGCTCGCCCAGGAAAGCGAATTTGCAGTCATCGTCCAGAATATATGCCTCATTGCACACCTGGCCGTCAACGCTGACTTTGCAAGGCTTTATGTTCTGCTCGTTCAGGCGCATTGCAACGTGTGCCACACCCTGTCCTCCATAGCCCTTGACCGCAATCTTGACGGCCTCTGGCTTTTTCTGGCTCGCTTCCAGCGGGAAGAAGCGCTCATAGAAGGTTCCACCGCCCTTGAAGCAGCTCTGGGCCAAGACGCTTTCCTGACCATTTTCAAGCAGGCTGATGGTGGCCATCTCTGCACCGTATGCATTTGGCAACGCGAACAATATGCGCAGGTAATTTCCCGAACGGAACTGCTCGGCCAATTTCTCCGCTCCCTTGAGGAAGTTCTCAAGCCAGTCGGCGATGCAATTGGGCTCTATGTTGGGGCGCCACTCGTTCCACAAGGCGGCGTATGCGTTGCCCCTCTGCCTCACCAGCGCGAGTGAACTGGCGAATGTGCCTTCCTTTGCAGGATTGGTAATCAGGCGTCTGAAGTCAAGTTTCAGATCAAAGAGCGCACATCCAAGTTCCATTGAAATTATGACCTCCCTCACTATCTTGCGTCCAATCTCGTTTGTGACAAGTGACTGGTGCTCTTTCAGAACAGCCAAAATCAGCTTGTGCTTTGAGTACGCACCATAGCTGAGTCCCTCAAACGGCATTGTGGCCAGCCATGATGTACTATAGTTCGAGAGGCGCATCATCAGCTCCTCGCTAAATGCGCGGAACGCTGAAGTAAGCTGCACATTGTCCACGCCGAGAAGATCCGCGATTGCCTCCTTGAAATGCTGTGCTTCATCGCCACCCTTGGCCCAGAGACGGCCCGCAGACGCAATGGCTGGGAATGCCTTGTACATGAAACGCAGGTGCACGCACCAGGTGGTCATAATGGCGCCCAGCAGATGTTTGCCGTCTGCCGCGTATTCGGTAAAGGTCCTGGCATTGGCGGAGCAACGCGCATGAGGCGCAATGAGATAGTCAAAGCCCAGCTGCTCATATTGAGCCAGGCGATGTTCGCGGTGGCGGTTGCCGAAATGCCCGCGCGTCACCGTTACGTCATCGTCATATACCCAATGCGCCATGATTATGTCCCGTGGCATCTCTGGAAGCACGGAAGGATAGTACTCGAACATGTCGTCCCACATTATCACGCGGCGCTTCAGTTTGTTGACTACGATGGCATGGACTTTCAGGATGAAGTCACGGTACAGGCGGCATTCCTTCGCAAAGTCAAAGCCGTCCTTTGTGCAATGTTCGCAGAAGCCCAGGTCCCAGGTTTCATCGCCGCCGATGTGGAAGTATTCCGAGGGAATCAGCTCTGCCAATTCGGTGAGGTAGTTTTCGATGAATTCATATACCTTCGGGTTCAAAGTGCAGAAGTTGCCGCGATGGCTTCCCCAGAAGCGGGTGCCTGTCTCCATAAGTTCCTTCAACTCAGGGAAGCGTGTCAATGAATTTACGAATGTCAGGTTTGTGGTGGGAATCACCTGGAGACCCTTTTCATGGGCGTATGCGACGATTGCCTTGATGTCATCACGGGTATAACTGCCGCCAGGCACCTGCCACGGATGTGAATTGATGGTGACGCGCCATGCGATGTAGAGAATCAGCGCGTTGTAGCCATTGCCCGCAAGCAGGTCAATGTACTCCCGTATGAAAGACATTGGCTCGTATTGGCGGTTCAAATCAATCTGTGCTGCGCGAATTACATATTTTGTTGACATTGTTTTACCTCGATATTCGTTAATTGAACAAAACTTTTGGTAATATGTTGTTCAGTTTTGAATATGCAAATGCCAATACATTATTATGATTATGTGTGCGGCCATTGGCCACGAACCCGTGATTGACGCCCCCCTATGGGACTCATGGGACTTATGGGACTGATTGGAAATTACATCGCATAATTTGCATAAGTCCCATGAGTCCCATAAGTCCCATAAGTCCCATGAGTCCCATAGGAGGTGGCCGATGACGCGAACATTTTTCTGCGCATTAGAGGCTTGCGGCAATGCCTTATTGCAATATCTTTATGACCGTTTCACTTAAAATGTAACGAATGGGAGAATACAACATGTTCAGACAGGAAGACGAAAGGCATTTTGGCGCATATCCATGTGATGAGGCGCAGGTACCAAAATATGAATTACCGGATCCACTGCTAAAGCCAGATGGCAGCAGGGTAACAACTGCGCAGGAGTGGATGAACAGCCAGCGGATGCGCATCCTGGACATATTCAAGGAATACGAGTACGGGGAGGTGCTGCCCTTCCCGCAGAAACTCTGGTTTGAGGAATTGTCCCGCAAGGATGATGCGCTGGACGGTATCGCCATCCGCAAGGAAATACGCATTCATGCCGCCTCTGCCAACGGCAGAAGCAAGGAATTCGACATGTTGCTGTACATGCCCAAGAACGCGGAGCAGCATCCAGTTCCCGCATTTCTGGGGCTGAACTTCAAGGGCAATCATGCCACCACTTTTGAATCCGACGTGCGTCCCACTGGCCTGGACATTCTAAATGGCCTGCCTCAAGACGAGGTGGAAAGCCATCGCGGTTGTCAGGAAAGGCGCTGGTGCTTCAAGGAAACCATCCAGCGCGGATATGCCTCCGCCACCATCTGCTACCATGACATATTCAGGGACAAAACTGGCTACGGGCAGGACAGCGTGTTCAGGTTGTTCTATGATGAGGTGGACATGGAGGTCGTTGGCGAAAAATATACGCCTATTGGCGCCTGGGCATGGGGACTAAGCAGAGGACTTGATTGCCTTTCATCACAAGCAGGCATACAGCCTGACAGGGTGGCGGTGCATGGCCATTCCCGCCTGGGCAAGACCTCGCTTTGGGCAGGGGCGATTGACACTCGCTTTGCCATGGTCATATCCAATTGCTCGGGCTGTTGCGGTGGTGCCTTGCACCGAAGAAAGTATGGCGAAAACCTTTCCCAGCATTTCCAGTCCCATCTGAACTGGGGCGTTCCCTGCTGGTTTGTTAACAAGTTGGACGATTTCATCTGGCGTGAGGAGGACCTGCCCTTTGACCAGCATGAACTGATGGCGCTTGCTGCACCGCGTCCCCTTGCTATCGCTACCGCCACAGAAGACCAGCA
>JAFSTJ010000766.1 GCA_017450525.1 Victivallales bacterium
CATACGCAGCAAACAAGGGCGTGACATTCGCTATTGAGACGGGGCCTGAAACAGCAAAGTGCCTGGCGGCGTTCCTGAAGGACGTGGGCAGCAAGGGAATAGGCGTTAATCTTGATCCCGCAAACCTGGTGATGGTCCAGAATGACGACCCAGTCGCCGCAGTTTATACGCTGAAGGACTACATAGTCCATACCCACGCAAAGGACGGTGTGCAGTACAAGCCCTGCGATCCCGTCAAGGTGTATGGCGCTTTCGCGGAAGGTGGAATTGAAGGCTTCAACATGGGCGACTACTTCAATGAAGTGCCGCTAGGGGAGGGCAGCGTGGACTGGCGCCGCTACATAGCGGCACTGTCCGAAGTAGGGTATTCGGGCTACCTGACCATTGAGCGTGAAGTTGGTGCCAATCCCGTGGCTGACATTGGCGCCGCAATCAGTTTCTTGAATAAACTTCCACTTTGACAGTGGACTGTTCTGTGCGCAGGCGTTTCGCCTGCGTTTGACAGGCATAATTCTATCCGCGGCTTTTCGCCGCGGACACCCAACAAACCACAGTCCACAGTCCACAAAAAATAAGGCGTTTATTATGCAAAAAAGATTATTAAGATTTTGTACGGTTTTGGCCGTTTTGGCGATGTGTTTTACAACAAGTTGCGGGCACAATGACGGCTGCGAATATCGCTTGACGTACAGCGTGTTCTTCCCGCCTGTGCATGTGCAGAGCAAATTGGCGCAGTCCTGGGCGGATGAAGTGGAACTGCGCACAAAGGGGCGCGTGAAGGTGATAGTTTTTCCTGGCGGCGTGTTAAGCGGCGCTGCTGAAAACTATGACTGCGTAGCGAATGGAGTCTCCGACATTGGAATGAGTTGCCTTTCCTATTCGCGCGGCCTGTTTCCTTTGCTGGAGTGCCTGGACTTTCCGTTTGGCTATCCAGACGGTGCTACGGCGACTGCTGTCGCCAATGATTTCCTGAATCATTTCAAGCCAGAGGAGCTGAACGAGACGCACATGCTCTATTTGCATGCACATGGACCTGGTGTCCTGGCGACGAGGCATACGGTTAAGAATTGCGATGACATCAAGAACTTGAGTGTGCGCGGAACTGGCATAACCGCCCAGGTTATCAAGCAGCTAGGCGGCAATGCGGTGGGGCTTCCCCAGGGCGAGACATTTGAGGCTCTGCGCAAGGGCGTGGTGGAGGCTACGCTCTGCCCCATCGAAACACTTAAGGGCTGGAAGCAGGGCGAGGTGATTGACGAAGTGGTGCGCATTCCTTCCATTGGCTACACTACCACCATGTTTGTCGCAATGAACAAGAAGACCTGGGCCAAACTGCCGCCTGACATACAGGCTATAATCGAGCAGATTAACAAGGAGTGGATACCCAAGCACGGCAAGGCCTGGGATGAGGCGGATGCTGAAGGGCTTGAATTCGTCAATTCCCTCAACAAGAAGTATTCCGTGATGGACGAGGCGGAGAACCAGAAGGTGGCCGATGCGTTGGAGCCGATGTTTGACAAATGGGCAAATGTTGCAGTGGCAAAGGGGCTGCCAGGAAAAGAGGCCGTTAGTTTTGTTCGCGAGCGCATAGCATTTTACAAGGCAGAGAGGAAGGAGTAATTTATGTGGCAGGTTTACAAGAAAGTAGTGTCCTTCCTAGTGAAGGTCCTAATGGTTTTGGCTGGTCTTGGGGTGCTTGCGATGATGGGCATCACAGTATGTGACGTGATATTCCGTCGCTTCGGTTTCCCCGTTCCTGGTGCGGTGGACATGGTTCAGGTGGCGGCCTGTGTCAGCGCGGTATGCGCATTGCCTTACACCACAGCGGTTAAGGGGCATGTTGCAGTGGAGTTCTTCTTCCAGAGGCTGCCAGGCATTGCAAAGATAATTATAGACAGTTTGTGGCGTATCGCTGTGATAGTGCTGTATGCCATAATGAGTTGGCGCAGTCTTATCTACGGTGGCACATTGCTGAAGCGCCATAGCGTGACATTGACTTTGCAGATACCCTTGTTCTGGGTGCTGTGGCTGATGGCATTCTCATTCGCAGTTGTGTCACTGGTTAAGATTTACAATTTGACCCATCCGGGAAAGGAGATGATGAAGCCATGAGCTCTTTGATTACCATAGGAATATTGGGTTGTATCATATTGTTGCTGCTCTTGATTGCCAGCGTTCCAGTTGGCTTTGCTCTGGCATTGGTGGGCGCATTTGGCTTTGCCCTGGCGGCTGGGAACCCTGAGGCTGCGTATCACCTGGTGGTAAGCGTAACCTACGACAACTTCTCCAAGTACGATTTAAGCGTGATACCGCTGTTCATCTTCATGGGGCAGATTGCGTTCCATGCGGGCATAAGCAGCCGTCTTTTCCATGCGGCCTATTGCTGGCTGGGGCGTTTCCCTGGAGGGCTTGGCCTTGCGGCAATGGGCGCCTGCGCAGGATTCTGCTCGATTTGCGGTTCTGGCCCTGCCAGCGCGGCGACAATGACAGCCGTGGCCTTGCCTGAAATGCGCAAATACAAGTACAGCCTGGACGTGGGCTGCGGCATTGTGGCTGCGGGAAGCAGTCTGGGCATCATGATACCTCCCAGTGTGGTGTTCATCGTGTACGCCATTATGACGGAGAATTCACCTGCTCGTTTGTTTGCGGCTGGCGTCATTCCTTGCCTCATTATCATCGCCATGTTCTTTGCCTACATAACCTACCTGTGCATAGCTCATCCAGAACTTGGAC
>JAFSTJ010000767.1 GCA_017450525.1 Victivallales bacterium
AGTGTTTTACGCTGATTGAGCTGCTGGTGGTAATCGCAATAATCGCGGTACTTGCGGCGATGCTGCTGCCTGCCCTAAGCAAGGCGCGTGAAAGGGCCAGGGCCATATCCTGCGTCTCACAACAAAAGCAGTGCATGATGGCAAATATACAATATGCGGACAGCAATGAGGGGCTTTTCCCATGCTTTGTTGCGCTGGGCAGCTGGAGCAAGGTGATGGTTTCTGAGAATCTGCTCACCGAGCAAGTGATCTACTGTCCAACAGAATCACCCAAGTACCTGACTCAGTATCAAGGCTATGGAGTGCGCCATACAGGCGAGGCTGGCATCTATGGCACGCCTTTGCAGCTTACGACACAGGACGGTAAGAATGCGTGGCTGAATTCCAAGGAATGCAAGTCACCAGCCTCGCTTATGTGGCTGGCCGATTCGCTGTACATTGAGGCCAATGGCAATTGGAGGCAGTGGGGGCCCTTATATCTGGTGGGCAATTCAACGATAAGGTCTCACGCGCGGCATTTGAGAAAAGTGAACTTGGGCTACTTGGACGGTCACGTGGAAAGCCTGGGAATTGATGAGTACATTAAATCTGTTTCAGATAACACCAAGATGGAAACAGGCAATAACTGCAAGATGAAATGTTATGACTGGGATGGCACACTGGTCAGCATGCCCTAGTGATTTTGTTTGAAGAAAGCAGGCGCGAGATAGGAAAATTGGAGTTAAATGAAGCATCCTGAAAGAAAAGAGGCCAGGCGCTATGACATGCCTGGCCGTTGCCGCAAGTTCACCGACATGGTCTATAGCGGCCCTCATCCTGACCGCAAGGCGCTGCTCAAGCAGGTCTTTGCAGTCGAGGAGGAATTCTATCCGACTAAGCCAGAGTACAATCTCTATTTCGGCGAGATGCATGGCCATACCGATATGTCAGATGGTCATGTGAGCATGGACCAATATTTCACAAATATACGTGACAATGCAAAATTGGATTTCGCCGCGATAACTGACCATGACCACGGAGGCGTGGGGAATGCGGAATTGTGGGCTCCCGAAAAATGGAAGGTAATTCAGAGCAAGGTGCGAGAATACTATCAGCCAGGAAAATTCACCACAATCCTTGCATACGAGAGGGACAGCTATCCCTGGTACAACAATCTTGTGATCTATTTCGGGCATCATGACGGCGAAATTGTCCGAGGCGAGCATGACGGCGATATTACCAGAAAGGAGCTGGAGTACTTTCTTCATCGAGAGGATGTGCTGCTGATACCTCACGACACATACAGCCTGTCAGCTGGCTGCGATTTTCTTTCAATACCAGTTGAACTGATGCCGACTTTGATGGAGATCTATTCCAGGGGGGATGCGGCGGAGTACTTCAATCATCCCATGCTGGCAAGGAATGGTTGCTGTGAGGGCGGCACATGGCAGGACGCATTGAAGCGCGGCGCCAGAATGGGGGTAATCGCTGGCTCTGATGACCACTGCGGGCTAAACGGCTTTGCTAACACGGACTATGGCTATGGTCCGCTGGGGAAATTCCCTGGCATAACTGGCGTCTGGGCGGAGCAAAACACAGTTGAGTCCATATTCTCCGCATTGAAGGCCAGGCGATGCTATGGCTTCACTGGCGGCAGGATGAAGTTGGATTTCCGCATCAATGGACATTACATGGGGGAGGAATTCAGTCTGCCTAAAGACGAGGACAGAACCGTCTGGTTTGATTTTGAGGCGGATGCCCCTGTTGATAGCGTGACTTTGGTGAAGAACTGCAGAGATTATATCCTTTTGAAAGATCAGGCACGGCAGGTGATTTTCGACTACCGCGCAGAACAGGAGACTGATTGCTACTATATCCGCGCCATCACAAAAGACGGGCGTTGGTGCTGGAGCAGCCCTATTTGGGTGACTGGCCTAGAATCCTAGAATCCTAG
>JAFSTJ010000768.1 GCA_017450525.1 Victivallales bacterium
GTGCAATGGTCGAAATACTGCCAGATTCGCTTTGCGGCGAAGCCCTTTACCAGGTGGTACATGGTTGAACTGAAGTTCAGCATTATGAGGGTGGCACCATAGATTGCACAACTGGTTATGTGCCAGGCATTTCCCTTGATTGAGGCAAACACCACCATTAGTGTCAAAGCCACAATGCCAAAAATCGCACCTATCATGTGGGTTATGCCATTTGCCCATTCTTCGCCTCTGGTACGGTGGAATTCATTTTTGTAGAAAGCAAACAGTTCCCTTATTCTGGTGTTGATCTTAGTGTCTTTGGCAGTCGGTTCGTCCATTGCGAAATTTATATGTGCGCCCTGATTTCAGGGCGCACCTAGGTAACTAGCGTGTATGATGCGCGGCCAATGGCCGCGCATAGAACTGGCCAATGGCCGCGTATGGAACGGGGTGGCCATTGGCCGCGAATGGAACAGGTGCAACCTTAGAACAGGCCGTGTATGCGTCCTGTCTGCGTGTCGATATCAATGCGGCGGAAGGCCGGGTCTGAGCCAGTGCCTGGCATGAGTTTGATGTCTCCTGCGACTGGTACTACGAAGCCAGCGCCATTGTAGATAAGGATGTCGCGCACTGGCAAAGTCCAGCCGCGTGGACGTCCCTTGATGGTCGGGTCGTGAGACAGGCTCAGGTGTGTCTTGACCATGCAGACGCCCAGGCCAGCCAGTTGGCTGTTCTGCTCGATTTGCTGCAATTTTGCCTGTGCCTCTGGTTTGAACTCCACGGCATCCGCGCCATAGACTTCTTTTGCGATGGTTTCGATTCTCTGGGCAAGCGGAATGTTATTCTGGTACAGGAAGTGGAAGTTGTTTTCCTCGTTTGCCGCTGCGACAACTGCCTCTGCCAGTTCAATTGCGCCGTCACCGCCTTTCAACCAGTGCTGTGACAGTGCCGCGTATGCCCCTGCCTCTTCAGCAATCTTCTTGACCAGCGCGATTTCAGCTGGCGTATCGGTGTAGAAACTGTTGATGCACACCACAGGGCGCACACCGCTCTTCTTGACGGTTTCGATGTGGGCCAGTAGGTTCTCGCAGCCCTTCTCCAGCAGTCCAAGGTTTTCCTTGGTGTATGCCTCGTCCAGTTTGATGCCAGGCTTGACCTCTGGGCCGCCGCCGTGCATCTTCAGTGCGCGAATTGTCGCCACCAGGACTACCGCATTTGGTACCAGGCCAGAGAAGCGGCACTTCAGGTTCCAGAACTTCTCGTATCCAATATCAGCACCGAAGCCGCTCTCCGTCACGTGGTAGTCGCAAAGCGCTGTGCCTATCTTGTCAGCAATGATGGAACTTTGGCCAATTGCAATGTTGGCGAATGGTCCAGCATGGATGAGGACTGGCTGTCCTTCCATGGTCTGCCCCAGCGTTGGATTCAGTGTTTCTGCCATCCAGGCAGTCATGGCGCCAGCCACTTCAAGGTCTTCCGTGGTGATGTTGTTGCCGCCTCTGCTGCGTGCTACGATCATCTTGCCGATGCGTTCGCGCATGTCCGCAAGGCTGTCAGACACGGCGAGGATTGCCATAAGTTCGCTGGAGACGGAGATTGCGAAGCCCGATTCCATCTCGTATCCGTCCATCTTGCCGCCGCGACCGATGATGATGTTGCGGAGCGCTTGTGCGCAGAAGTCCATGACCCACTTGATTTGGACCTGCTGCGGGTCGATGTCCAGTCGTTTCAAATTACGCCTTGCGAGAGCTGCGTCGTCATAGTTGCGCTCGTGCTGCATTCTTGAGGTCAGTGCCACCATTGCCAGGTTGTGTGCATTGGTGATTTTGTCAATGTCGCCAGTCAAGCCCATTGAGAATGGAGCAAGCGGGATGCACTGTGCCAGGCCACCGCCTGCTGCGGAACCCTTGATATTGAATGTCGGTCCGCCTGAAGGCTGGCGAATTGCGCCTGTCACGTTCTTGCCGATTTTTCCAAGGCCTTCAATCAGACCCATTGTCGTTGTTGTCTTGCCTTCGCCCAGGGGGGTTGGGGTTATTGCCGTTACATCGATGTATTTGCCCTGGGGACGGCCAGCCAGCCTGGAGCGCACCATCTTCTGGTCGATTTTCGCCAGTTGCCTTCCAGCGGGAATCAATTCCTCTTGGAGAAGTCCCAATTCTTCCGCCAGTTGTGAGAGGGGCTTCATTGTCGCTTCCGCGGCCTCGGCAAGTTGCCAGTCCGCCATGCAGGTTGGATCAAGTTTGGTCATGTTTGCGCTCCTGTTTGCTTAGATTGTTTACGCGATGAATTGTTATTGTTCTATGTTGTTGCTTACTGAGAATGCCTTTAGGATGTTGTCCTTGGAGAATACGGCAGTCAATGTGCTTGTGTACACGGTGGTGTATGTGAAGCGCCCGATGCTGCGTCCTGGATCGAAGTTGGCTGGTGTATTGGTGGCGAAATCTTCCGTGGAACGTACCACTGTGTTGCTGTTTTTCCAAGTGCAGCGATAGCCGCCCTCTATCTCCTCCTTGCTGTTGCATTCACCATAAATCTCCTTGACTTGCTCGTATGTGCTGATGTTTTTTTCAAGGTGCTTCATAGCGTCTGCATAAGCATAGTATGAAGGCGAAGGCCTTCCTGTTGTGAAGCAGGCGGCCAAGAACAGTGACATAATTGCAATCAACGTTAATTTCATGATGAAACTCCTATGTTGCCTACATATCCAGGCCAATGTCAACTGAAGGTGCGCTATGTGTGAGTGCGCCGACGCTGATGTATGTAAGGCCCATGTTGGACATGGAGGGCAGCCTGTCAAGGGTAATGCCGCCCGATGCTTCGGTAAGCGCCTTGCCCCCGATCAGCTTCAATGCCTTTTCGATGGTGGCGTTGTCCATATTGTCCAGCATTATGATATCGGCCTTTGCGTCAAGTGCGGCCATGACGTCATCCATTGAATCTGCCTCGACTTCCACTTTCAGGTTGGGGTAATTTTTCCTTGCAAGTTCGACTGCCTTCTGAATAGAATCCTTTCCCCTGAGCTTGGCCAGTTCCCTGTGGTTGTCCTTGATCATGATCTGGTCGTAGAGGCCCTGGCGGTGGTTATGGCCGCCCCCCACCATGACAGCGTATTTTTCCAGATTGCGCCAGCCAGGTGTGGTTTTCCTTGTGTCCAGAAGCCAGATGGTCTTGCTGTTGAGAGCCTCCACATATTTTTTTGTGATGGTGGAAATGCCGCTTAACCGCTGGAGGAAGTTCAGCGCAGTCCTTTCTCCAGTTAGGATTGCCTGTGCCGAACCAGTGACCGTGGCAAGTCTGGTGTATGGAAGGCAGAATTTGCCTTCTTCCACATTCATCTCAACTTTGACATCAGGATCCAGCATTTTGAAAAGCTCCACCAGCACGGGCCCGCCGCAGAATACGCATTCCTGCCTGGTCACAAAGAACGCCTGCATCATGAGGTCAGGTGGGATGATTGCCTTTGTGGTGACATCCCCAGCATCCTGCAAATCCTCTTCCAAAGCCAGTTTGCAAAGGACCTTTATCCGTTTGTAGTCAAGAAGCATTATTGGTTTTCCTTCTTTACGTAGAATTGAATGATTGAAATTAATATGAAGATGGCGGCTGTCTGCAATGCAACCAGTGCGATTCCCGCTGGTGGCAACCAGAGAAGTGAAAGCCCTGCACAGGCAACAGCCAGGCACAGCAGAAGCACCAGCATGACAGCCTGCTTTCGTGACAGACCAAGTGCCTCGAACCTGTGGGAGATGTGCCTGTTGTCCCCAACATATATTGGCTTGTGCAGACGCAGCCTGATTATCACCACCGCCACCGCATCGAAAAGTGGCACCGCCAAAAGGAACAGCGGTATCACAATTGGGGCGGGAGTAGGGCTTTCGCCTGGTATGTAGAATGTGGTCAATATCCCCAGTATCGCCAGCAGGTATGCTAGAAAATGGCTGCCAGCATCGCCCATGAAAATGCGGGCGGGCGGCGCGTTGAACACGGCGAAGCCAGAGGTGGCGCCTGCGGTCAGTGCCGCCAGTACCGCGACAAAGAACTGCCCGCGGATAGCAGCAACCATCATGAAAAACAGGGAGGCTATGATTGCCGCGCCGCAGGCAAGACCGTCCATATTGTCAAAGAAATTAATTGCGTTCATCAATGTGAGGAACCAAAGCACGGTGAAAATCGTGTTTGCAAAGGGAATCGAGTGCAGAAAACTGATGCGCAACCCTAGCGCTGCGGTTAGAATTGCCACGAGTAGTTGCCCAAGGAATTTCTGCCATGCCTTGAGGGACAACTTGTCATCCACCGCACCAAGTACTGTCAGCAACACAGTTCCTGCCACAATTGTGCGAAGTTGCGGCCCGACGGCTCTGATGCCAGGAAGCATGTTGCAAATCCGTTGCCCGAAGAGGTTGCGGACTGTTTCCTCAGGTATGCAATATGCACCAGCAAGCCCGCAGAGCAACACCAGCAGCCAGGCCAGCATCATTCCTACGCCGCCCAGCACTGGCGTGGATTTCCTGTGGCGCTTGTGTGCCTCGTGCTCTGGTATGTCCAGAAATCCCAGTTTCGGGGCAATGGATATGCAGAGTCTTACCAGCACAGCCGAGACAAGTGCCGTCACTCCCCATATTAGCAAGTATGCGTAATACATTTCAGCAAATCCACGGCCTCATTCACATTCGGCCTTCTTTTGATTGAATATCTGGATTACCTTGTCGGTGACTTGTTCAGCGGTCAATCCGTCAGTCACGATAGTAGTTGCGTCTGGAGCAGGTTTCAGGGGTGCGACCTCCCTGGTGGAATCTATTCTGTCTCGTTCAGCGATTTCGGCGGCGACGCTTTCCACAGTTGCCCCCTGTGCGACTTCTCCTGGCTGCGCGAGGCGGCGGCGTGCACGCTCCATCGGTGTTGCCGTGATGAAGAACTTGGCTGTTGCGTCTGGCAGCACCACGGTGCAGATGTCTCGTCCTTCCATGATGATAGTGCCCAGTCTCTTGCAGTCCCTTTGCCTTTGGAGCATCCAGGAACGCACTTCTGGAATCTTCGCCACGTAACTGACGATGGAAGCTACTTCTGGCGTGTGCAGTTGCTGTGGATCTATGGCCTTGCCGTTGAATGTGATTGCTATGCCGCCGTTGCCATTGTCTCCGAAAGTCATTTCCCATTGTGGAATGGTGGCGGCCAGTTCCTCTGGGTGCTCCTTTACGTTAATGTTCTTTTCAAGACAAGCCAGGGCGATTGTCCTGTACATTTCGCCTGTATTGACATAGAATGCGCCCAGCCTCTGGGCCGTCATCTTCGCCACTGTGCTTTTGCATGCCTCTGCAGGCCCGTCTATTGCTATCTGATA
>JAFSTJ010000002.1 GCA_017450525.1 Victivallales bacterium
GGCCAGACCATTGATTTTCTCATTCTCTATATAGAGGGGGACTCGCAGGTCAATGGCATTACCCATTACCAATTCATCGCAGGAAATCTTCTTGAAAGTGCTGCGTTCACCTACCCCGACCATAAGGCAGATACGCAGGTTGCAAACTGAAGGCTCCAGCTTCGTCAGCCTCAGTTCAAGCAGCATCTGCCCACCTGCAAGCAAAAAACGGTTTGTCGCATAGCTCACCTCAATATACTTGCCGTCTGGAGTTTTCGCTGCTTCATTGCCTCTTCCAAGCAAGGCATCGGCCATTTGCCTCAACCCAAGCCTTGCGTGGCCAGACTTTTGCTCTGGCACATCGGCAGAAGGACACTGCACCTCTTCCTCCCTGGAATCATCCGCACCAGACACTTCTTGCACTGGTATGGACAAGGTATCTTCAATTGGTTCTTCTTCATGTTCATCCATGGAAGACTGAATTTCCTTGCCACAAAAATCGCAGAACTTTCCGCAATCTTCACCAAGTTCTTCCTGGCAATATGGGCATTTCATCGCAAGCCTCCCCTCTGGCTATGGTTTAAATATCTGGGTAGTGTTGCCCGTGGCCCTTCCCTGCGCCACCTTGACAATCGCATCCAAAGCCTTGTCATGCTCACGCTCCTGCCTGTCTAGGCTTTCACGCAGCACCTGCGCCTCCGTCATGCGCAATTTCTCAAGCATGTCTATCTTGTCCTGGGACATGTTCTTAAGCGCCTCGGCGGCCTCCCTGTTACCATCGGCCGCTGCCTCGGCAAGCAATTGCATCGGGTCCTTTCCGTCGCGCAGCTGGGCCTTGTATGTCTTCATGAGAATGTGCGCTTCGGCAGGGGTCTTTGCCATGGAAATCCTTGTCAGTATATCCAAAGGCTGCAATATCTCGGCACGCTCCCTGTCATTCCTGTTCTGAATGTTGTTCTTCTTTTCCTCCAAATCCAGCTTGCGGGACGCAAGTTCCACTGCTGCGGCCTCACGTTCCTTCTCAATAAGCAACTCTATGCGTGCATACTCCAGACTGGCATTCTGCTCGGCCAATCTCTGGCGAAGCGATTCTGAATGCTCCGCCTGACGGCGCTCCAGCTCCGCCGATTGTCGTATCTTCCTGACTTCCCTGTCATGCTCTGCATCCAGCATCTCCAATGCATGGGAATCAGTATGCTCCTTGCGCTCCTTCTGCCAGCGGTTCTCCAACTCAGCCAAGGCGCGGTCGCGCTCAAAGGCCTCCTTTACCCTAGCCAACTCATCGGCCCGCATGACGCCCTTCATGTCCCTTTCCAATTCAAGCTGCGCCAGGTAATCGTCCAAATTGTCCTTGCCCAATGCCTTGCGTTTTGCCTCATCGTTCAGAAGCTCCTCCATGCGAAGCTCAATTTCCAATTCGCGGCGCTTCTTCTCCACATCACCAGACATTTCACGCAGCCTCTCGTAAAAGCCGCCACGGAAATCCACTTCGCCGATACGAAGAAGCACCAGGCCGCTGGCGGTCAAGGCGCGCCTCAGATGCAACTGCAAATAATCCTCAAGTTCATTGTGCAAGCTGGCATCCTTGAACAACTCGTCTATCGTGTGGAGATTGCAGAAATCAGCCACGCCTACCTCCAGCTCCTTCAACAGCAGATTCTTGGCTATGGCCTCGTAACTTACGACGGAAGCACTGTTTTCCTGGGAACGGACAAAGTCGCTATGCCCAAGCACATTTGCCAGGAAATTTGCTGCATTGACAGGTGAAAACTTAACATGGATGCGGCATTCAAGCGACAAGTCAATGTCATCCTTGCTCCTCAATCCAGACAATACAACTGGATAGGCAATGTCGCTCAGGTCAACCATTACAAGACTCTTCCTGTTCCCGCTCCTGACGTAATCATCCAGATTAGCCAATTCGCCTGCAGCATACTTTCCAGGTGGAAGCACTTTTTCTAAAACACCATTCCTCAAAAGAATTGCACACTGCCCTTCGCTTATGACAAGCCCGCGCGAGAACATGGCAGCCACATCATTAAGCTCAAAACGCTGGGCAAAAACATCATCGCCCTTGCGCCAAACACCATTGTCCAGACTAATGCGGGCGGCCATGTCCTGGTGATGCCCGCAATTTGGGCAAATCTCGCTCTCCTGCCCAATCCATTTGCCACAAGCACCGCAGCGCCACCAAGCTGTTGACGCGGGGCTACCGCAGACTCGGCAGAACTTGGCACGAAGCGCGACACGCGCCCCGCAACGACGAGCATTTGGATTACGTTTTGCAGCCTCCAAAGCCGCACCTGTCAATGCCTTGCCATTCTCATCCACGTATGCCTGGCACTTGTTGCTGAAAAAACTGTCAAACATTGTCCATTAGCTCCTTTAGGCCTTGCCTTTTTCTGCTTCAAGCTCATGTACTTCACAACGGCGGGCTTTCTTCAATTCAACACAACTGCGGCAAATTGGCAAACCGCATACCTCGCACTCTCCACTAATTGAAAGCTGACTTACATAGCTGCGCCCGCACACCGAACATATAATAGGCTGTGGAAGCCCGCCTTGCGCTTTTCCATTGACACGGGAATTAGCAAGATATATCTGCAAATCCTCCCCAGTGACGCGGTACATCTTGCCAACTCGCAATGCAGCCAACTCCCCTGTACGTACCAATTTGTAAATCAATTGGTAAGTGACACCAAGCAATTCTGCCACTTCCTCCAACGAATAAAATTTTCCTGCCTCAAGCATTGCACTCATCTCTCCACAAAATTGTATCATAGTACTTTTAAGAAAACGGAAATAATTTACAATACATTAGCAATAATACAAATAACAAAATTAAAAATAAATAAATATAAAAAATATTCTTTTTATAAAAGGATAGTTTTTCAAGGACAAGGGACCAAAGGGACTTAAGGGACTGAAAGACCAAAGGAACTAAATTTCTTGGTTTTCGTCCCTTGTCTTCCTCATTTACGCTACCACCGACATTTTATTCCACAACGGTGAACTCTATCTACAACGAATCTGGTACCTCTACGCTAAACTCGATATTTTCAAACAGACCAACCTTTAAATGTACCTCCGCACTATCGCGCCATTTATCTATTAATTCCGTTTCCGAAAGCAGATTTTCCATGTTTTCCATATATGTAATGTTGCCCATTGCCTGTATGTCATTTTGTACTTGAACAAAATCCCCATTTACGATATCCAAACTATCGCGCCATTTATCTATTAATTCCGTTTCCGAAAGCAGATTTTCCATGTTTTCCATATATGTAATGTTGCCCATTGCCTGTATGTCATTTTGTACTTGAACAA
>JAFSTJ010000769.1 GCA_017450525.1 Victivallales bacterium
CTATGGTAAGAAGGTGGCATTGGACACGAAAAACTGGACCAAGGTCAGCATAATCTATGCGTCACACGTACCTAAAGTCATGCTGGTGCTTGCCAACGCAGCCTCAGCAGCCTCATTTGAGGTTCGCAATCTAAAGGTTGATGAGGCAGTGCCCGATGAACTGGCCGATGTTGAAATGCCACCGACGCTTTTACTAGCAAGTGAATATCCTGGCGACACAGGCAAGGTCAGACTGAATGTGGCGGAAGCATTCAATAGCAAGGCAATCTGGGGCAAGCGCTGGTACAATCTATGCCGCCTTCCAGTGCCAGGCAACAGCAGGCCGCTATTCTACTACGTCCATGTAAAAAAGACAGGTGACAACAAGTTCTCGTTCTACTTAAAATCATATCCACATACATACCCTGCCTCGAAGTCATACGAAGTACCAAATGCAGGCGGCTGGAGCTGGGTCAAAGTGGGTCCCGTAAGTGCCAGCATCCTGGAAAAGCAAGCATATTTGACATGCAGCGGCGACACAAGCGTGGAATGCATGGTAGACAAAATCATTGTAACCACGCAGGACAACCTGGCGACTGATGCGCTGGACAATGTGAAAGGCATGTTGAACCCAGCAAGCATGCATAACGGCTTCGTCTGCATCGGGCGCGGCACCCCTGTCATTGACGGCAAGCTGGATGACGATGCGTGGAAAAACAGCATTGCTCTCTCGAATTTCCAAATCAACTGCACATCGCAAAGTGCAAAGGAACAGACTACAGTACGCCTGCTCTGGGACGATGAAAATTTGTACGTCTCCTTCCATTGCATGGAACAGGCCTTAAGACCTTTTAACAACAGAATGGGAGACTTCATAAGAAACTACAAGGGCCACGATGCCTCGAACCAAATTTCCAAGGACGACGTAGTGGAGTTTTTGCTGTTCAATCCAAGCACACCAGGAAAGGTCTATGACATAATAATCAGCGCATCTGGGGCTTTCAATGATTCCCTGGATACAATTATGGACCAGGAGTTCTGGAGCAAAAGGGACTTCAAATGGGAATCAGACGCAAAGACCGCAGTGCATGTGGATGCGACGGACAAGACTGGTTACTGGAACGTGGAATTTTCCCTTCCTTGGAGCAAAATGGGTGGCAAACCATCTGGCAATGCGGGCTGGAAGATGCTGGCCACCAGATCTGAAAAGGCATTCAAGGAAAAGAGTACATACCAGCTAGTATCCACTGGCGTTCATGCCATTGATGCACTGGGCGATATCGCTTTCGTCAACAGCGTCCCAGGCATTGAAGTGGAGAAAATGCCTGAATACGTGCCTGGAGGCAATAATCTGACGGTATCCTTAAGGACCGAGGCTCCGCTTGCTCTGTTCACAAAAGTCAAATACTCCCAGGACACATTCAATGCGGAAACATTCGCATCCAAATCCGATGAAAAAATCAAGCATGACTTCAATCTTTCAAAAAGCGGGCACTTTGAATTCTGCTGGGGCATAAGAAGCAGCGCCGACATGCAGGAATACTACCGCTCGCCAATATACTCAATGGAAGTAGTGACTACATTCCTGAACGCCACCCTGGACAAGGCAGTTCTGAAATTGAATGGAACCCCAGTCAAGGGCAAAACCATGCTGTGCAGCGGTCTGAACACACTTGAACTTGAGGCGAAGGAAGATGCAAAAGTCGCCATCACGGCGGCGGATTATGAACTGCCCTTCCCTACCGGCTGGTTGCGGGATCCGCAATCAGGCAAATATACGCTGAAGCTGTTCCTGGACAGAACAGAGGTATGGCCCAACTGGAGACACAAGGGCGTCTCCATCATAAAGGGCGGCATCCAACAGATACTGCTGGTGCCTAATGGCTTTCCCGACTGCAAATTGAAGGACTATACCCTTTATCTGGATTTGCCCGAAGGCATTTCATTTGTAGGTGCCTCAGGCTATTACAAGAACTACAAACTGGAATACAGTGAAATCGGAACAGTCAAATACGGGAAAAAGACATTGCGGAGACATGCCCTCCGCATCATCAAAGACATCAAGGCCAGGAATAACATTTCAGGGCATGAATTGATAGCAGCAGTAATATCTGTATCGCCAGATTGCCCAGACAAGGAGACGGAGCTTTACTTCCATGCTGGCAGCGCGGAGAAAGGCATTGCCGAATTGCCAAGCAAAGTCAATGTGCATATTATGCCATCCATAAAGGGAAAGCAGCCAACTTTACCTCTTGGGATGAGAATGTGTTCAGGATGGCTTGGAAGCATGGAGGACAAGAATCTGGTGAAGACAACACTCCGCTATTTTGCCGAAATTGGCATTAACGAGTCAAGGACAGTTTCTAAGGAAAGCGAGGTTCCTGAAGTCGGGAAACGGGAATTCTTCAATTTCAGAACCTGGAATTTCGACATAACCCCATATATGGCAAAACATCCTGAACACAGAAGAATCGATGAAAACGGGAAAACCGTCTCGGGGCAGATTTGCTCAAGCGCATATCTGGAGTCACCGCAGTTCAGGGATTTTCTTGCCAAGGGCTTGAAGCCATGGCATGAAAAGAGATACAAACCTGGACATGTGAACTGGGACTATGAAGAAAACGTGTTTAACAGTAACCTGGCGTGCTACTGCCCGACTTGCCTCAAAAAGTTCTCCGACGAGGAGAATGTCACCAAAAAGGACCTTACACCCGCAGTCATCAAGGCAAAATACAAGAAACAGTGGATACACTACATGGACAAGAAAATGGCTGACATATCGGGACTGCACCAGGAACTTATCCACGCGGAATTGCCTGGTGTAATCTATTCTGTTTACAGTGCATACCAAAATGAAAAATCCCCTGAGACATACGGCATTGACTGGAACATGCTTGTAGGCAAGATGGATATGGCAATGGTGGGATATGGGCGCAAGGAAGATGAACTTTTTGCAACCAGGGCTGCAGTGAAGAATACGCCTCTGGTTCTCGGCGCTATATGCTACCCCCACGACTTTTCCGTAAGAACCGCGCCTGACTTCATTGGCAAAGCAAGATTGCTGCGCCGCGCAGTGGATGCCACGGCAGGCGTCCTGATATACAACTATCCCACATTGGACGGGCGTACCTTCGAGGCGATTGCAACCGTGAGCAATATTATGGCACAATACCCAGACTTCTTCGTTTCCAATATCAGGGCAAACGAGCTTCTGACGGTCAGAGGCTATGTTTCATCTGAATACGAGGTGCTGGGAAATAGCAAGGGGGACTATCTAATTGCAATCATGAACCCATCAAAAAGTCCCCGCCAATTCAAGGCCACCTTCAAATCCACAGCGGGGAAGAAGCTATATGAATATGGCACAGGAAAAGAAGTGCAAAATGACTTTTCGGGCAATCTGCCTTCAGAAGGAATTGCGGTCTATGTGACAAAATAGACCATTATAAGTGGACAGTGGACAGTGGTCAGTGGACAGTGGAC
>JAFSTJ010000770.1 GCA_017450525.1 Victivallales bacterium
CGACGGCGGGGTACGCTTCGCTAAAGCCGTCGCTACTACTAAAATCAAGCCAATACACCTTGATTTTACTACATTGACCTTACATTATTGCAAAAAGCATTGATTTCTGACAATGGAGACTTTATCTTCCTGGATTGCCTGGGCTGATTCATTCATCTGGGGACCGCCGTTGCTGGTGCTGCTGCTTGGCACGCATATCTTCTACACCATACGGCTCAAGTTCGTCCAGAGGCATCTTATCAAGGCCTTTGGCATCATAATCAAACGCAAAGAAGACAGCCAGGGCAACATATCGCCTGTCTCCGCGCTGGCCGTGGCCATGGCATCCACCATTGGCACTGGCAACATCATCGGCGTGGCTACTGCCATCGCTATGGGCGGTCCAGGCGCGGTGTTCTGGTGCCTGATGACTGGCATATTCGGCATGTCCACAAAATATGCGGAATCGCTGCTTGCCGTGAAATACAGGGCCAAAGACAGCAATGGCGAGGTACATGGTGGCCCAATGTACACGATATACAACGGGCTAGGCATGCGCTGGCTTGCAATATTGTTCAGCATAACAGGGGCCATTGCCGTGATAGGCACGGGCGACCTGGTGCAAAGCAATGCCATAGCCGCCATTGTCAACAGGACATTCTCTGTGCCGAACTGGATCACGGGTCTTGCAGTGGCGATAGTCATTGCGCTGGTGGTTATTGGCGGTTTGCAGTCCATCGCCTCCGTCTGCACCAAACTGGTGCCGCTTATGTCCACCATATACCTGCTGGGCTGCTTCACACTCCTGATAATCAACGTCAAGATACTGCCTGAGGCGATTGCGGTCATAGTGAAGAGCGCTTTCAGCGCAAAGGCGGTGACAGGCGGTCTGGCTGGTTATGGGCTTATGCTGGCGGCGCGATACGGCATTGCGCGGGGCCTGTTTTCCAATGAGGCAGGCATGGGTTCGGAACCAATCGTGGCGGCCACTGCGCAGGCACGCAATGCAGTGCGCCAGGGACTGGTGTCCTATACAGGCACCGCCTGCACCATAGTCATCTGCGCTCTGACAGGACTTGTGATTGTGTCCAGCGCAATCGCAAACGACAGCATTGACATAGCAAACAACCAACTCCTCACCCAGGCTGCATTCGAGCAGATTCCCTACTGCGGGAAATACATCCTGGCATTCTCAATCTTCGCATTCGCAATCACCACAGTGCTGGGCTGGTGCTACTATGGCGAGCAGTGCGTGCTTTTCATCTGCAAGAAAAAGGCAGCTATCATCGGCTACAGAGTGCTGTTCGTCATCGCGGCGTTCCTGGGTTCCATCGGCTCCATTGCCATAGTTTGGGACTTCTCTGACCTGGCAAACGGCTTCATGGTATTCCCCAACATAGTCTCCCTGCTCTTCCTAAGCAACAAAGTTGTGGAGGAAACACGGAAATACCTCTGGTCAAAACACTTGTACGACCTGGATCCAGACTGCCAGGACATCAAATACAAAATTCAATAATTATATTATCCACAGATTGTCACAGATTAGCACAGATTTATTTGTGCTAATCTGTGACAATCTGTGGATAAATAAAAAGGAACACAACAATGAAATTAGGTTTTCTACCGCTGTATCTACAGTTTTACCGTGACGTATGCCCTGCATACGATGAAAAAGTCGCCGCATTCGCAAATACCATAGCCGACAAGTTGCGCGCCATGGGTTGCTCGCTCATTGCGGTACCAGTATGCGCCCGTTGCGACGAGGTCAAGGCCGCCATAAAGCAATTCCAGGAAGGCGGCGCAGAGGCTATTGTGACATTGCATCTGGCATATTCTCCATCGCTGGAGTCGGAGGAACTACTGGCCCAGGCGGGGCTACCCATCATAATGCTGGACACCACACCAGATTATGAATATCCAGCAGACCATTCCACCCTTATGACAAACCATGGCATCCACGGCGTCCAGGATTTGGCAAACCGTCTGCGCCGCAGACGCGCACCGTACAAGGTGATTGCTGGGCACTGGTCCGAATCCAAGGTGTTGGAAAAACTGCTGGAAGTGGCACGTGTAGCGGTGGTCGCCAATGCCTTCAGGCACAGCCGCGTCGGGCGCATCGGCGGCGACTTCAAGGGAATGGGTGACTTCTGCATTTCAGCCAAGGCAATGCAGGACAATGGCATTGAAACCATCAACTTCTGCAAGGAAAAACATGCCATAATGCCAGACGAAGCGGCGATTGCAGATGAAATAGCAGCACTAAAGGCAATGCCTTTTGCAGGCGAAGCGGATGATGAGACCTACAGAACCAATGCAATCAGTTCCCTCATGGTGCGCAACTTCATAGAGAAAGAGCAACTCAACGCATTCACATTCAACTTCATGGACGCACATTTGTCTGGTGTGCCAACAACACCCTTCATGGAGGCGTGCCAGGCAATGTCCAGAGGCATTGGCTATGCAGGGGAAGGCGATGTGCTGGACGCCGCCTGGGTCGGTGCAATCATGAAATCCATTGCCAATACCACATTCACAGAAATGTTCTGCCCTGACTGGAAATGCGGGCGTATCTACATCTCCCACATGGGCGAGGTCACTTCCACATTGCTGGAAAATCCAGTGTTGCGAGTCAAACAGGCCTCTTTCCTGCCCAAACCATATCCGATAACATTCAGTGGTGGCATAAAGCCTGGCAAGGTCACAATCGCCAACCTTGCCCCTGGACCAGACGACAAACTGGAACTGATTACCACCGAAGGCGAACTACTTCCATTCCAGGAGACAAACCACCAGCAGATAAGCGGCCTGTTCAGGCCTGGCAAGAATCTGGCGGACTTCCTGCCAGCATACAGCCAACTGGGTGGAACACACCACAGCGCAATGTGCTATGACGTGCCAGCCTCCTTCTGGGATGATTTGGCACTTTTCCTGGGCATCTCACACCACATCATCTAACATTAAACGCAACGCAATTATGCAACAGGGGGTTCGGGGGGCGCAGCCCCCCGTTGTTCGTAGTTAATTCCAAAGCAAAATGAGCAACAAATATCGTATCGGCATTGACGCAGGAACCAGCGCATTCAAGGCAGCGCTACTAGACGAGGCAGGCAACACGCTGGCAACTGGTGAAAAGCAACTGGAACTTCAACGGCAAGGCAACAAGGTGGAAATGGATGCCATTGCATACAGGGACGCCTTGTTTGAATTGCTTGCCAAGGTGGCGGGTCCATACGCCGCCAATATTGCTGGCATTGCAATCTCTGGCGCGGCAGGCTCCACGCTTATGCTTGACAAGAATGATAGGCCATCTGAAATAATCTCCTGGCTGGACGAACGCAGCATCGGGCACGTTCCTGAATGCCTGGCTGATATAAGCAAGGCTGATTTACGGCAAATCACAGGCTGGCCTTGCCTGGATTCATTCCCGCTCGCGCATATTTCCTGGTGGAAGGCAAACAAGAGTGAGCAAATCAACAACGCCAAATGGATTGGACTTTGCACGGACTACCTTGTATTCGCCCTCTGCGGAAAGCATGCAATGGACTACTCCACAGCCACTACAATGCACTTGGTGGAGCAGGAAAACAAAGCATACCACCTGGACTTCATTGAGAGGCTCGGCATCAGGCGTGAGCAACTCAGCCCATTGGTCGCACCTGGTACTTGCACTGGTGAAATAACAGACCAGGCGGCAAGAGCAACTGGCATCGCAAAAGGCGCAAGAATATATGCAGGTGCATTCGACCACCCATCTGCCGCACGTGGCTGCAACATAACAAAGGAAGGCGAAATGCTCCTTTCATGCGGAACATCCTGGGTCGCATTCGTGCCAGTCGCCGACAGGGACTGGATTATCGGACACAATCTGCTGTGCGATCCATTCCTCACGCAGGAAGGCGGCCCATACGGTGCCATGTTCTCCATACAGGGTCTGGGGCAGACGGTTGAGAAACTGGTCACCGAGCATATCTCGTCTGATTCCTCAGTGAAATACAAGTTGTTCAACGAACTTGCCCAGGCAGCAGGCGATGACTGTGACGATGAAATCGACATGCTGTCCGACACAGTACCCGCATTGCCGAAGGAACGCCTGGCAAGGGCAATCATGAACGGCTGTGCAAAACTCTTTGCGGAGTCACTTGCCAAACTTGCCTTGCCAGTACAGACCAGGCGCGTCGTCCTGGCAGGTGGCCCCGCAAAAAGCCCCGTCTGGCCAGCCATAATCAAGAAATACACCAAATTTGACATAGAGGTGACAGATAGTTTCACAGGCGCCCGAGGTGCAGCCAAGTTCGTGTAGAATGCGCCACGTAAACCTACATCGACCCCAAAAACGCTGTTCCCGCTAAGGCAACCTGAGTGGGCGCCGCCTCGGCGCCCACACAAAAAAACAGGAGACATACATGAAGACCTACAAAGTTGGCATTATAGGTGCTGGTTTTATTGGCAAG
>JAFSTJ010000771.1 GCA_017450525.1 Victivallales bacterium
GTTGCCGAGCATACAGGCAATGCGTTCTGGGCGCTGTACTACACACGCTCTCCAGCACATGACATATTGTCGTATTACATCGGGCTGTCCCAAGGCGGGCGCCACTGGTGGTACATGCGCCAGAACGACAATGGACAGGGATGGCGTCCCTTGCTGCAATGGGAAGTCGAGCGTCAGAATCTGCTTATAGACACCCATGCATACAATGACGTGGCATTGCTTTTCTCGCACCAGACACGTGACAAGAATGTGGTGGAGCCATACATCTGGCTCAAGAGTTTTGCAAGCACCTGCAATGCGCTGACGTTCCACAACACGCCATACCGCGTTGTGATAGACCGTGATTTGGAGGACGCCAAGGCGCTATCCCACAAGGCCTCCACAGTTATGGCGATTGACGCGGCCTGCTGGAATGACAGGCAAGTCGCGGCGGTGGTGGAATTTGTCAAGGATGGCGGCACGCTCATTACTGGCGCCAACGTGGCATTGACTACGCCTGAATACAAGAAAAACGACAACTTTGCAATCCGCGACCTGCTGGGTTTCGACTATGACGGAACGGCAAAGGGCGACTTCAACTTTGTCATAAAGGACCAGGCATTCGGCACGCCTGGAGAGAAAATACCCTACAGCGGACCAGTTACCAAAATCAAGAATATTGACAAGGACGTGAGCGTGGCGGCGGAGTTTGTCTCATCCAAGGGCGAGACATATCCAGCCTTGCTTGTGAAAGGCACTGGCAAAGGCAAGACCGCATATTTTGCGGGCATTCCATACAACTGCTATTTCTACAACTTCTACAATGAGGCCAATGTGATCCCAGGCGAGGTATGGAAGGACAGGCGCAATCCACAGTGGGGAGCGTTCTTCAACAGGCTTGCCACCTTCAATGTCAGCAAGCCAGTTATGAAAGTGGACAACATTCCTTATGGCGTGGTGGTCGAGGCGCATAGGCAGGCATTTGGCACTGGCTCCTCGATACAGGTGCATCTTGCCAACTTCCTGGGCGCAATGACCAAGGAGGGAATGCAGCCAAAACTGCGTGAATTGAATTTCCCGCCCATTGCAGAGCATCGGCCAGACAAGTCAAGGCCAATGTCCATAAGCGTAAAGGCTCCGAATGCACACAGCCTGTATCTTTTCAGCCCCGATTTTGATGAAATCGTGGAATGGAAGTTCTCCAAGGACGGCGAATATGTCAATTTCACTTTGCCTGACTTTGCCCGCTATTTGGTTGCATATCTTGCCGAGGGTGAAATAGACGAATTGAAAAGGGTAGGGCGTCCCTTTGTGAAGGTTTTCCCTGCAGCGAAAACAGTCTTGCAGAATAACACAGCCCCGCTGCCTGGAAAGTACGATGCCGAGGCACCCATTGCCTTTGCCGATACGGAGGCATTCCAGGGCGGCGTCAAGTGGAAGGTATGGTTCCAGCAGGAGCCAATCACAATCGTGTATGGCGACATGAGCAAAGCCACTACAACGAGTGTCACGCTTGAGGTCAAGTCTGTCTTGAAGAATCCAGAACTGGTGCTGGGCGGCATGGATGACAACAGGACCACCAGCCGCGCTCCAATCAAGATTGAGTTCCAGGGCAGGACTATTCACAATGGCACGACTGACTATCCAGACAACGCATGGGCGGTGCATTCATTCCCCCTGGGCATGGATGTTTTGCAGCCAGGAAAATACACTGTGACCATAAGCAATACTGGCAAGGGACCCATACGCAATGTCCCATGGTTTGGCGTCAGCTTTGTACAGTTGCGTGCCAGAAGATAAGGGAAATGCTCTGTTCCCCCATGAGGGTAGGTATGTGCGCGGCCATTTGGCCGCGCATTCAGGACGCGTGACTTCCAACTGCTCTTGGATGTTCTGAATTCTTGGATGCGCCACTTTAGGCATTGTGCAGCCCCATTCCCCCGTTGAAAAGTTCGTCAACTTCAAGAAAGACACCTAAAGTCAGCCCAAGTGAGCAATAGAATTTATATTGCCAGAAAGAAATAATAAGGTGCTGCACATTGTATTTGTGCACATCCTTAATAGTAATTGTAATTTACCTTGGTATGGTTAATGGCATCAGTGCTCCATGTACCATAAAATGACCAGAATGGTGCTCTTCTATGCGTATTATTAGGTTCGCCAGATGGCAGATATAAAATAGGAGTCTTCTTTTCACTGGTGGCGTGGCCGTCTGCATATCCCACTGTTGAATTTTGCAGCCCATTGTGAGGAAAGTCAATGTGACGCATTGAGGCTCCATCATCGGTACTGGCAAAGTAACATGAGTTATCCACGCCAGTTACTTTTTGTGAATCGAAAATGCTGCTTACCTCTGAAGGAGTTTTAGGCTGCCCATATCTTCTCAATGGTGAAGGATGCGCGACGGGTTCATTGTATTTACGGTGTAAATGTGCATTCATGCCATAATGGTATGACTCGCCTGTATCAAGCCATGGAAATTTCCGTTCAATGTTGCTGACGGTAACACTCTGGCTTTGCTTTTCCGGGCAAATGAATTCTGCCCTGCGATCATTGACGGCACCTGTTAATTGACCTCCCTTCAAAAGAAGATGTCCCCAGTACATGTACTTTACTGTACATGGCATGTAAATGTCGTCATGCTCGTTTTCATACAGACTTACATAAAGACCCAATTGCTTCATGTTATTAACGCAGCTGATGCTGCGCGCCTTTGCGCGTGCCTTGCTTAGCGCGGGCAGCAGCATTGCCGCCAAAATTGCGATAATGGCTATGACAACCAGCAACTCAATCAGTGTGAATGAATTAATTTTGGTTTGAGCTTTCATTATTCTCTCCTTATTCTTTTGTGTAAGTATTTTTACAATATTGATTCTTGCTGGCAAATTTTACCATAAAAAAAAGGATTAAAGCAAGTTATCGATTGTGCAATATATTCATCTATTGTGCAAAAGACATAAGAAATAGCCAATGAAAGTCCCCTAAATGTCAGGCATGTTTATACTCCATTTGGATGGGAAGTTTATTGTGGACA
>JAFSTJ010000772.1 GCA_017450525.1 Victivallales bacterium
CCACTGTCCACTGTACACTGTCCACTACAGCACTTATTTCTTGTCGCCTAGTTGGAACTGGCCCCTGCGGTTCTTAGCATGTTCCTTGGGGCTCCTTGCGTTTGGCACGTCTGGCTTGTCTTCGCCGCAGGGCACGGTCATCATGCGATCTGCCGCGATACCAAGATTTGCAAGATAGTCCTTAATTGCGATTGCACGCTTTTCTGAAAGTGCGCGGTTGTATTCATCGCTGCCCCTTTCGTCGCAATGGCCTTCGATTACAATGCCCTTCTTTGAATTTTCGGTAAGATAGTTTGCCAATTCGTCAAGAACAGGCCTTTCCGACGCCTTGATCTCGTGCCTGTTGTAGTCAAAATAGACTTTTTTGCCCCATTCAGTTGCATTTGCGATGAAGTTTGCCGCAGGGTCATTGCCAGCGACTGGCGTATCCATTGAACTCCATTCTCCATTGCCAGCATTGCCGCCATTTGTCTTATTTGCTGGCTGGAAATCGGGCGAGCTGTCATTGGTTGCAGGCACAAAGTTAAACCCCTGCAACGGATCCTTGCCAGCATCGGAGTTGCCTGCTATTTCGGCACCATTATTGCGAAGATTTGCCAGATTCAGTTTTGGCTTCTTGGCACAGCCTGTCGCAACAAGAGCCACTGCCACTGCAATTGAAACACCACGGAAAAAATTCATTCCTTTCATTGTCCTTCCTTTCCTTTTTATGTTTTTACCACAAAATATTGTAAAATCCGCAAGAGCTACAATGGAAAATCACTGAAGCAACTTGCCTGTCATTATCTCATTCTTGAGCCAGTTCGCAATGCTGCTGGCGCCAATGTCATTAACGTGGCACCAATCCGCCATCCACTTCCGCGTAGTCTGCTCGCCTGCAATGGCAAAGTTGGTTCTGGCATCCACCAATGGAACATCGTTCTGCCTGGCAGAAACCGCAAGCTGCTGAGCCAATGCATCGAAGTTGCCCGCCAACTGGCGACTTGCCTCAGGCCCCTCGCTCCAATAAACAGGATTGGGTATCCAGCAAAGCGGCTTCGCACCAAGTTCACGTATTGCCTTCACAAGGGCCTGGAAATCGGCGTCCGCCTTTTCAAGCAAGGCGGACATTTCTTCACCAGATAATTCGGCCTTGCTTTCCAGCGTATCAGCAAACACACAGGAGAATATAACCAACTGCGGCTTGAATGGCGCCACATCCCTGCCAAACCTAAGCAGGCAGCGTGACATGGTCGTATGCGGCATGGACACATTCAGCACGGCGGTCTCCCCGACACGCTCTGCAAGCACCTCCTTCAGCAGCAAAGTCCAATCCTTTGCACCTTCGCCTGAAATGCACCCCAGATCATCACCTATGCATACCACACGGCGCTCCGCTTCGGCGAAAGAATCCATTGCAGCCTGGTCAACACTTGCTGGCGGACGCTGCGTAAACTCATCGCTCTGCCATGGCCCGCTCTTGGGTATGTATATCTTGGGTCTGGAAATGCAATCCAGCTTTCCTGAATCCGCAATGTCCGCATTGATTTCCTTGCTTGCGCAATCCGCGCACAAGGTCGGCATCCCTGCCGTGCCCAATTTAACCTCAAGCTGCTGTATGGAGGACACGTCAAAAGACGAACCGCACTTGCTGCATGTTACCTGAATGGTACGGGCATTGGTAAGGAACCTGCTGCATTCAGCACAGCGCTTCTTCTGCGGCTGGCGTCCTGCGGTCTGGTCCTTTAACTGCTCATCCTTGGAATAGGTCCAGGTTCCATTGCACCCCTCCTGCATGCAGGGCATCTGCTTGTCCTGAAGAGTCTCCAGGATTTTTTCGCAGGCTTCGCAATATCTAGCTGGCGGATTGTCCCTCCCGCGCATCTTCTGGGACAGCTGCATGCTCCTAGTATAGGTCCAGGTATTCTTGCACTGGTGGTTACGGCAGGGCTGCTCCACATCCTGGGCCTGCTGGAAAAAGGCATAGCAATCGTTGCACATGCGCTCTGGCGGCTGGGGTTTGAAATCATCAGGCAGTACCTCGCCCTTGTCCAATGCCTCGTTTCTTGCCTTGACTATCAGCTCCAGCTGCTCGAACGTACCAAAGGTCCACTTGTGCTCGCAGCCGCGTATCCTGCACTTCACTTCCTGTGGCTGAAGCCCCCTGGCGATCTTGTGGCATTCCTCGCACATCAAACGCGGCGGCGCATCGACGGACTTGCCGCTGCGTATATGCTCCAGCTGCTGGAATCTGTTCCAGATGAAGGTGTTCCTGCACCCGCGTATGCGGCAATGAACTTCCTTGTCCTGAAGTCCAGTAAGTATCTTGTAGCATTCATCGCACAGTCTGGGCTGAGGCGCCTTGCCATTGAGCTTGATCTGCTCCGCGGCGCTAAGGGTCCAGGTATTGTGGCAGCCTTTCAGGCGGCATGGGATCTGACGGGCCTCCATCGCATCCATCTTGGCATGGCATTCCTGGCAGTAGCCCCTGGGCGGCGTAGTATGCCCTCCCCTTATGGAGACCAGTTGCTGGTAACGCGTCCACACCCACTTTCCTTCGCAACCAGGCGTGGAACAAGGTACCTCCTTGTCCTCCAATGTCTGCATCAATGCATAGCATTCATCGCACATGCGCGCTGGCGTTGATTTGCCCTCAACAACATTCTGCATGGCCATTCTACTGGAAATATGCACCACGTTGTTGCAGCCGCGCACTCTGCACTTGACCTCTGTTTCAGGAAGAAAATCCCCAATGCTGCCAAAGTTGCTGTCCAAGTAAACTTCTCCCGGTGATGGAATCACCTGATTTCTTACTAATAAATTCAGTACACAAAAGAATTTTGCCTTATCATAATAGTGCGAAACATCTTTTCAAATGGAAAAACCATATTTTTTGCTTTTTTTTATGCCATTATGAAAAAAAATACATTTTGCAATGAAAAAGCATAAAAAAATCCCTGCCTCTTTGGAAGCAGGGATCTAAAAACAAAATGGTACCGGGTATCGGATTCGGACCAATGACACGTGGATTATGATTCCACTGCTCTACCAGCTGAGCTAACCCGGCACTTGCCGACGCTTTCTTGCATCAACGGGCCATACTATACCGCACTAAGCTTTTTTCGCAAATCGACAAGTCGCATTTTTGCAATTTAACATCACCTGCTCCTGGCGCATAATGTGCGCAGTACGTTCTTATGCAAGGTCAATGGACACATATAGACGCCAGGGATAAGGGGGATGTTAAATTGCAAAAATACAACTTGTCAATTGGCGCAAAGAGAGAAGGCGTGTATATTATGCACGCATTTGGGGCTGAAAGGGTCTCGAGCGCAGAAAAAAGTCAAGTTGCCAGAGTAGCTCAGTGGTAGAGCAGCTCACTCGTAATGAGCAGGTCGTCGGTTCAATCCCGACCTTTGGCTCCATATTCGCCCGCAAGTGATTGCGGGCTTTTTTATTATACATGCATAAGAGGCAATTATGAACAATGACTATTCAGATACAATACTAGAAGAAGCGCTGATGGATATATGCAGGCGCATTGGCGCGGCAGGGGGACTTGCCCTCATGGTGGGAGGCTCCGTCAGGGATTTGCTTTTGAATATTCCATGCAAGGATTATGACCTGGAATGCTACGACATCAAGCCCGAGGCGATAATAGACTGCCTGAAAGACAAATACGGCATAGACTGTGTGGGGGCCAGCTTCGGTGTCATGAAAGTCAAGCACTATGACATTGACATCGCCCTGCCCAGGACTGAAAACAAGACAGGCTATGGGCATAGAGGATTCATGGTTGACCTGGATCCTGAAATGTCATTCAAGGACGCGGCCTCCAGGCGGGACTTCACAATTAACGCCATCATGTATGACCCTCTGGAGCATGAGTTCATCGATCCCTGGGATGGAATGCGGGACCTTGACAAGGGCATACTAAGGCACGTCTCCGAGCATTTCGTGGAGGATCCGCTTCGTGTGCTCCGCGCAATGCAGTTCACAGCACGCTTCAAGATGAAAGTCGTTCCAGAAACCTTGCAGATATGCAGTGAAATGACGCAGGACGAGCTGCCGCCGGAACGCCTGGCAGGTGAATGGGAAAAACTTCTTCTGAAAGGGCAAGTCCCCTCTTTGGGACTGAAGTTCCTGCGGAACTGCGGTTGGGCGCGCTATTATCCCGAACTGAACGCGTTGATTGACTGCCATCAGACGCCAGTGTGGCACCCTGAGGGCGATGTTTGGAACCACACAATGCTATGCCTGGACGAGGCGGCAAAACTGCGCAGCGGCAATGAGGACGATGACCTGGTGCTGATGCTGGCGGTGCTATGCCATGACTTCGGCAAGCCGAGCACCACATTCACCAGAGAAGACGGCAAAATCGTGTCGCCTGGACATGACATGGCAGGCATTAAGCCAGCTCTCTCGTTCATAAGCCATATCTGGGGGCGAAAGGATTTGCCAGAGCGTGTGCTGCCATTGGTGGAGCACCACATGAAGCCAGCGCAATTAGTCCAGGGCAACGCAGGTGAACGGGCATACAGGCGTCTGGCGCTTGAAGTGCAAAGAATGGACTTGCTGGCAAAGGTGGCGCGCTGCGATATACTCTCAACTGGCGTGGATGTGGAGAACAGGCTTCATGATCTAGATACATTCCTGCAAAAGGCACAAAGCCTCAATGTGGAAAATTCAGCACCCAAGCCAATACTTCAGGGCAGGCACTTGATTGCACGCGGCATCAAGCCAGGCCCACAAATGGGCGCAATGCTCAAACGCGCCTTCGAAGCACAGCTGGACGGCGAATTCCACGACCTGGATGGCGCACTCAAATACCTAGACACCCTCGTCTAAAGTTTTTATCCACAGATTTGCGCAGATTTCCACAGATTATTTTTCTCAAGCATAATCTGTGATCATCTGTGCAAATCTGTGGATCATTTTAAGGCTTTGCCAGGCCAGCGGCATACTCTGCCTCCAGCACGTCGCACATTTTGTGCCAGGAGAACTGCTCCTTTACCAGCGCCTGTCCCGCCTCTCCCATCTTGCGGCGCAATTCAGGCTGCGACAGCAGTGCTATGATTTTATCGGCGACGTCGGAAGCATCCTCGGTCTTGGCGATGAAGCCAGTTTCGCCGTCATGCAGCACTTCAGGCGTGCCGTCTAGCGCGTATGCCACCACGGGTACAGATGAAGCCAGTGCCTGTACCACCGTGCGAGGCAAGCCCTCCCGCAGTGAAAGATGCACCAGCACATCCATCAAGGGCGTGTATCGGCAGACTTTTTCTGGCGAAACAAGGCCAGTGAATACAAAGTTGGCAGAAATGCCCAGGCGCCTTGCCTCGTCCTCCAGGCTTTGCCTAAGAATGCCATCGCCAATGACCAGAAAACGCACATCGGGAAATGCCGCTATGACTTTTGGGGCGGCCGTCATCAGGGTATCATGCCCTTTCAAAGGAAATAGCCGCGCGATTTTGCCAACTACGGGCGCATTGTCGGGTATTCCAAGACTTGCGCGGAGTTCGGAGTCCGGTTTGGCGTTCACGAAAGCGTCAATATCCATTCCGCTGTAAACCACCATGTACTTTTCCCGCAGGGCCACTCCAGCCTCAACGCATTGTTCAATCATGGACTGCGCCACGGCGAATATCTTGTGGCAGCGCTTTGCGGCAAAGCGCTCTGCGATGATATATGCCTTGTTGACCAAAGCGTTCTGGTATTTGTGAAAGGCCTGGCCATGGACTGTATGCACCACAAAGGGCACCTTCTCCTTCCAGGCGGCGGCCCGTCCAAGTATGCCCGCCTTGGATGCATGGGTATGCACTACATCGTAATGCCCTTCCCTGAAAATGCGCCTCAACTCGCGGTATGCCTTAAAGTCCTTCAATGGATTTATACTGCGAATCAAGCTGGGCACCTCAATCACTTTCAGTCCCTTGGGGCAGAAGCGCTTCAGAAGTTCGCCTTCGGGTCCTGGCGATGGACCTGTCACCAAGGTCACATCATGCCCCTTCTCCAAATGGCCCTGGCAGGTGAACAGGGTGTTCTCCTGCGCCCCCCCCACAATCATCCTAGTAATTATATGGCAAATTTTCATTAGTTTTTATCTGGAGCCCACTCAAGTTGCATAGGGCATTGTTGTAATATTACAGAGCCTATTCCAGCTAGGGCAACCTGAGTGGGCGCCGACTCGGCGCCCACATGGACGCCATCGGCGCATGGAAACGATTATGGGGGAATTTAGTGCTGGCATTGGCATTTTCAAACACTTTGGTTTGAATATGGTTTTGTGCATTGTATATTATGCCGAAATTTTGTTTTGTGTAGAAAATAATTTTCAGGAGAGTAATAATGATTATTGCATTGAAGGTGTTATTGTACATCGTGTCCATAACAAGCAGCATTCTGCTCATTGGCATAATAATGATTCAGCAGAACAAGTCTGGCGGCGGTCTTGGCGCGGTCAGCGGCGGCGTGACAGAACAGATGTTCGGCACTTCCGCAGGCAATATCCTTACCAAGACAACCACCTGGCTGGCTGTGATATTCCTGATTTCCACACTTCTTCTGGGCACTGTAATTGGACGCCTTGAGAAGATGAACACTTCCGTTGCAGAAACACTGGTCGAAGAACAGGCTACCACAG
>JAFSTJ010000773.1 GCA_017450525.1 Victivallales bacterium
GATGGCGAGGAGGTGGCGCGCTACAATGGTGAGACTCCGCGCGGAAATATGTTCATCCTTCTTGCGCTTTTCCAGTACAGCGGCTGGATTGGTGACATTGACCCCGATATGGAATACCCGAAAGTGTTTGAGATAGATTATGTCAGAGCCTATCAAAGACAATAGCGTCAAAAGGGCAAAACTGCTGACAACGTTGTCAAGTTGCTGCGGCGTGACTGGCGAAACAGCGCTGACCGACAGCGCAATCATCTTGCTTTTCGCGTCCTCTCTCGGCGCCAGCAACACGGGGGCGCTTTTCTCCACGTCCGCGCTGCCGCTGTTCAATGGGCTGGCCGTCATTCCAATGGCTTTGATTGCGCCGTTCCTGGGTGTGCGTCGCCTTGCGCTGACCGCCTGCCTGATCTCCGCAACTGGTTACATAATCGCGGGCTGCGCTCCCTGGCTTGGTGGCGCCTCGACCATCATCTGGGGTGTAACATGCGCTGCGCTGGTCCAATCTGGCTTTGTTGCTGGATGGTTTCCATTGCTCAACAGTTTTCTCAAAGCACAGGACCGAATCCCGTTCCTTGGCAGAATGCGCTTTTCCCACCAATTATGCGCTACTTTGTTTGTGTTGGCCTCGGGGTGGTTCATGGGTGCTGCACCAAGCGTGGGTCGCATTCAGGCCGTGGTCTTGACATCCGCCGTGATTTTCTGCGGGCGTCTCGCCTTCATTTTGGCTGTGCCTAATTTTCCCATGGACAGTTCTGGCGGAAATGGGCCTGCCTCATCATTGCAGTGCCTTCGCGGAATCGCCGCCAATTCTGAAATAAGGCGTTTCGCATTGTTTCAATGCCTATTCAATCTTGGCTCATACGCCATCATACCAGTTTCAATCATGCACCTGAAGAGACTGTGCCTTCCAGACGACAGAATCGTCTATGTTTCAGGCGCGTCCTTCATTGGAATGATGCTGGGCTATTGGTTTGTGCACAACTTGGTGAAAAAAAGTTCGCCTGGGAAAATCACTGCCTTGTTTGCGCTGGGAAGCCTTCCTGCTACGGTACTATTCTTTCTGATTGATAGGACGCCTGGGCCTGTGCTGTGCGTCTTTCTCTCGCTAAGCCTGATGTGCGTCAGTTTCGCGGTGGCTGCATTCTCCGTGGTCAGCTCTGCGTTGATGATGCAATTCTCGCAAGACAAGAATCCAGCGATGACCATGGCATTCTGCAATGCCTTCTACTACAGCAGCGCGGGCGGCTCACGGCTTCTTGTCTCATGGCTGGCTGGAACGGCGTGGCTTGCGTCTCCCCATGGGCTTCCAACAGGATTTTCCTGGCTGTACCTGGGGTTTGCTGCCTTTGCCGCGCTGTCCGCTTTCCTTGCGTTAAGGATGATTCCCCATTCTGCAAAGGAAGAAAAGTAGTCAGGTTTTCAGTCGGAGGGCATGTCCACTAGACATTTTTATCACTTGAGATAATTTCACAACTAGCGCGAAATGCGAAATGTAACCATAAAACAAAAAGGAAATGGAAGTATGCGTAGCATTGAGGAATTGAAGCGGGATGTATTGGCGGCAATTGACAGGCGTCGTGAGGAAATAATCGCCATCGGGCACAATATCTGGAAGAACCCAGAACCAGGATACAAGGAATTAAAGACAGCAGCCCTTTCAGAAAAGGTGCTGAAGGAACTGGGCCTTTCGCCTAAGACTGGTTATTCCATCACTGGGTTGCGTGCGGATCTGAAATGCGGAGATGGTCCTACGGTGGCCATTCTTGGCGAAATGGATTCCCTGATACTGCCCACCCATCCAGAGGCTGACCCGAAGACAGGCGCCGTGCATTCCTGCGGGCATCATACCATGATCACGGCAATGCTGGGCACCGCAATGGGATTGGTTGATGCAAAGGCCAGCGATGAACTCTGCGGCACAGTGGCATTCGTTGGATGCCCCGCCGAGGAATGCATCGAACTGGAATACAGAAGCAAACTCATCGCCGATGGCAAAATCAAGGCCCTGGGCGGCAAGGCGTCGCTTATCTTTGACGGCGTTTTTGATGATGTGGACATGTCCATTATGCAGCACGCCACATCAGGCGGTTATCATAGTTATGACCACAATGGCTTCTGCATGAAGTCGGTCACATTCCATGGTGTCTCCACTCATGCTGCTGGGCCTGGCGGCTCACAGAACGCACTTTCTGCCGCAAACCTTGCTCTTCATGCCCTGGCGCTTCTGCGCGAAAAGTTCTGCACGGACAATTCCACCAGGATGCACGGCATTCTCACTAGCGGCGGCGATACGGTGAACATCATCCCCGACACCGCAAAACTGGAATACCAGTTGCGCGCATTTGACATGAATAGGGTTAAGGCATTGTCAGAGGCATTCGACCAGGCCATGAAGGGATGCGCCTCTGCGCTTGGTTGCACATGCACAATAGAATCTATCGCAGGATACTATCCGCTAATCAACAACGATGCAATGTGCAAACTGTATGCGGACGCAGTGCATAAACTCTATCCTGAGGCCGAGGTCGATGTCGAGCACAAGCTGACCTGCGGCTCAACTGACATTGGCGACCTGTGCGCAATCATGCCTGTAATGCAGGGCAGTTGCCCTGGTGCACAGGGCGGTGGCCATACCGTGAACTTCAAGATTGTAGATGATGAAAAGGCCTTCATTGACAACACGAAAATCAATGCCCTAATGGTGATAGACCTTCTCTACGGCAACGCGGAACTGGGCAAGTCCATCGCCGCAGAGAAGAAGAACTGCATGAGTGTCGCCAAGTACAAGGAGTTCATGAGCAGTTTCAATTACGTGGGCTAGAACTGCTATCATAGTTTTCTAGGCTTCTTCAGGAGCCTAGAAAATATTAGCCCTGATTAACTCTATTTGCTGGTTATGCCTTGAAATAACCAATTTCGTATTACATTATTTGTTCAATTTCACTAACTTTGGAGAAATGGAATGTCAACGATAGGAAATGCGGGCATAGGTGAAACCCATGTCATCAGGAAAATAACTGGTGATGACAGGGCCAGGCAGCATTTGGCTGAACTGGGCTTTGTGGTGGGCGAGGAAATTGCCCTGGTCAACAAGGCGCAGGACGATGTGGTGCTGAAGGTAAAGGGCACCAGCATTGCCATTGGCGCAAGTCTTGCAAAGTGCATTCTAATATAGATTGAGATAGGTTTGGATTATGACATTGATGGACGCGAAAATCGGGCAGGTAGTCAGGGTGAGCAAATTGTTGTGCACAGGTCCATTGAAGCGCAGAATTATGGACATGGGCATAACCAA
>JAFSTJ010000774.1 GCA_017450525.1 Victivallales bacterium
ACTTGACAACAACACCTGGGACGGAGCAACGCAACTTAACGGCGACGAGTTCACGGGATGCCTTGGCAAAGGCGGGGACGCCCTCGACTGCATCGACCTGGCGGCATGGGGCAACGAGGGACTGCGCATCGAGATGGAGGCTGGCTCCGTCAAGGCGAGCTTCTATGACGCCAACCGCAACGCGGTCAAAGTGGCATCCGTGACATACGCCAACGGCACCAGCAAGGCAAACCAAGCCTCGCTCACGCTGAAGGACGGGGACAAGACGACGGATTCAATTCAGATCGGCGCACTGGACGACAACATCCGCTACATCAAGCTGGAGGCCGCCTCCACTGGCATGGTGACATATCACATATCCTAACGCACATACATATATCACATGACTTTTCAGCAATGGCACTATACACGTCCTGCAAGTTTGGGGCTGTTGAAAAGTCATGGGATATCCATGAAGCCAATTTCAAAACAAATTTTAATCCACAGATTGGCTCTCTTGACGATTAACTTGCTCATTGGCATTCTCATGAATTCAATTCGCGTTCTATTTCCTCAATGGAAGGCATCGAGGATCTGAAGTCCGCTGGATAAATTTTAGCCAGCTCATATTCTGACACACCAATGGGGACGTTGCTGGATTCCAAAGCGTACTTTGCAAGGACATTGTCTTTGTTCTTGCAGATAAGCAGTCCTAAGGTTGGGTTTTCGCCAGGTTTCTTCAAAATGTGGTTGACTGCCACGACGTATGTGCCGAGCTGTCCCAGGTCGGAAGGCGTAAACTCGCCAGTCTTGACCTCTATTACGACGTAGCATCGCAGGTTGACGTTGTAAAAGAGCAAATCCAGGAACTGTTCCGTCTCTCCGACAGCCAGGCGGTATTCCTTGCCCATATAGGCAAAACCGTTACCAAGCTCTAGCAGGAATTTGGTGATATTGGAGAGCAATGCGGTCTTCAATTCCTTTTCTTGGTATTCGCGCTCCAAGGTTAGAAAATTGAAGGAATATGGGTCGCGGGTCATCTCCTGCGCCAAATCACCCTGTGGCTGCGGCAGAGCTGACTTGAAATTGGAGACAGCCTTTCCTTCGCGTTCATACAAATTCGTGTCGAGAAAATTCATCAGAACACTGCGCGACCAGTTGAAGTCTAAAATCCGTTGCAAATAAAACATGGCTTTTTTCTGGTTGCCACTGCATTTGTTGATAATCAGCATATGGTGTCCCCACGGAATCGAAAATAGTTCATCAAGATGCAAATCGTCAGCAAGTTGCTGACGATTTGGTCCAGTCGTTGCATACAGTTCATAAAAATAACGACAATATTTCAGATTCGTAGGAGAAAAGCCTTTTGCGTTTGGCAACTCACGGCACAAATCGCGGGAGAGTTTTTGATAAAAACCAGAACCGTAACTGTTTACAAACTGCCGTTCAGAAATGTCCTTACCAAGATGCCAGTAAAACTCCAACAACGCGCGGTTGACCTGTACAGCTGCCTTGAGCTGCTGGCTTCTATACCGAAGTTTCAGTTCAGCCAGCCAACTGGCATATTCGCGGGCATCAGCACCAGCCTGTGCCTTGTCTCCTTGGTTCGCCAACTGTTGAGTTTCATTTTTGATGGTTTTGTTCGACTTCATTCTCCTCCTCCTTATTTGCAAATTGCGGGCGCAGGTGAAAAATTTTGAACCCGCGCCTGCAGGGCGCAACCATGCATGGTTGCGCACTGCAGGCACTAGTCGCTACGCAGCTTTCATTACCTACCCATTAGCCTGATGAATACAGGCAGATATGGCTCAAGTCCTATCTCTTGTGCCAGATCAAAGGCGGATTCCTGTCCTATCTGCCCGATGTACAACTTGCCTTTAAAGGCGCCCTTTGTGGCAGCAATCTTTGTCTTCTGCGCTGCTGCCGTGGGATTGAACACAGTCAGGAAATGCCCCTTGGCATTGCTGTAGTAACTGATCTTTATTTCGGGATTGCTGGCGGCGAAGAGAGCCGCTTCCTTGCTCCAATATGGGTGGAATGTGCTGTTCTCCAGCCCAAAGTCATACAGCCAGCCCCTAATGCGCAACTGCACGTCCTTCTTGATGAAGTTGGGATACAGCATCAGGTTGTGCAGGAAAGCAAGCCCCACCACATGCGTTGTCACCACAGGGCTTTCGATTTTCTCGCTTTCGTGGTATTGCGGCAGGAACATCCTGTCAGGCCCGATATTGACTGCATTCTCATAGCGGAATTCGTCCAGCGTCTTGAATTCCATATAATAGGTGTGCGACTTGCATTGTGCGCGGTACTGCTCGCCCATGAGTATTGCATCGGAGAAAATCGCCGCCGTACCAGCCTGCGCTCCGCCCATATGGGTTATGGTCAATGAGGCAGGGTTCTTCAGATGCTGCACATTATAGATTCTCTCCTGGAAAGCGCGGCAGTCAAAGGTCGGATGGTATATTTCGCCATTCTTCTTGAAAATGTCTGTTCCATAGCAGTCATAGTACACGCCGTCCCAGTCGTATTCCTCCAGGGCATCCTTCATTATTTTGAGGTAGAAGTCCTGCCATGTCTTCTGTGAAATGTCCGCCTTGTGTGCCATGCCGCCTGCGGAGCGCATGTCGTATGCGCGAGCTGGCAGCCCCTTCCACTTGCTACCGAAATAGGACCATTCGGGGATGTTGTCCATGATGTAGAACGGGAACTGGTATATCATCAGTCTCCGTCCATCGCGTGTCTGGAGAATCTTCTTCGTGTCCTCCACACGGGCAATCGCCATTGTGGAGCCAGCGTATTTCAGGTGTCCGCTGCTCTGCCAAATCAAATCCAGATTGCTGTATTTGCCGCCACGGAAGCGCATCGTGCGCCAATTTTGAGCTGCTGGACGGAATGGGTACGGCATGACTGCAAACTCAATGCGATGCGTCTGCCCCGCCTTGAGTTGCAATGGCTCGTTCACAAAGGAGAAAGTAGCATTGCCCTCGCCTGAAACAGACACCCACTCCTTGCCATAGTCAGCCACCGCAGGGTATGCCTTTGGCGCATACCATGCAAGCCCCTGCTCTACTGTACCGAAATGTATCTCATTGAAGAAATGCTTTGTGCTCCAGTTCTTCTTGGTGTTCAAATCCACGGCGCCGATGTCGGTCCAACTGTCATCGCTCCTGTGCACAAAGTCCAGTTTCTGGCACTTGATTGCGAGTGTGCAGTCATTGATGGTGCAGTCATTCTTTGCCTTGATGTCAATGGTGTAGTGCAGGAAGCCGCTGTAATCGACGCTGGCCATTACTGTGCCGACAAAGCCCTCGCCCGAAATTGTCGCCCAGCCCTCGCACAGGCTGAAGCCCTTGCTCCAATTTGCATCGTTGCCCGTGAATATGGATTTGCCACCAACTTTGACATCCAAAGGCGCAGTCAACAGTTCACTGCCATTGGCCTGCTTTATTGACTGCAATTGCATTCCTTTGCTGAACGTGAATGTGCTGTTCCATGTCGTAACCTTGTTTTCCTGCATCTGCAAATCCTTCCATGGTGCGGGTGCTTTGTTCAGAGGATGCTGCACGCCAAGGTCATTTGTCCAACTGGGCGAATTGCATATCTGTATCTTCAATGGAGTGCTGTTCATCTTGGTGCCGTTTTCAAGCACCACGTCATATTGCACAGTGTACGGGCCATCCTCGTACTTGGAAATGTCGATGACCTTCGCCTCTCCTGCCTTGGCCGCATATTCCACAATGGGCTTCTCTGCATCGCCCTTGCGTATGGCAAGTGTCGCTGATGTAAGTTTGTCCTTGCTCAAATCGCCTGAAAGCGCAGTTACCAGCTCCAACGTCTTGGCGTCAGGATCGATGTTGCCACGCAGATAGACCTCGCTCTTGCCCTGCTTGAAGCGTATGTGATCTAGTTGAATGACTTCCTTTTCCTTCATCTTGCGCATATTGAGGCCAATGTCCACCCAGGCACAGTTTTCTGGCACCGTGAATGAATGCACGATTTCCTTCCAGGCACCATGGGTGTAACGTATATGGAAACGGCTCTGGCCGATGGCAGTG
>JAFSTJ010000775.1 GCA_017450525.1 Victivallales bacterium
AGGCTCCGATATCAAGGGAAATGTGTCAAGTTCATTCTTGATTTTCTTAACTGTGTCAGCATTCCTTAGAACAATTTTCCAGAACAGCTGCCAGCATTCGTTTTCCCTGGGTTTGGCACCAAAGTATTCGCTGACTTTCTTTTTGTGGAGTATTTCAATCCAATAGTAGTAGATTTCATTACTCATCGCATCCATATCGTCTGGCGTGCCATATTGCTGGAACAAACGCACAAAGAACTCGGTCTTGCCATGATTAAGTGCATACGCAAAGGCGCTGCGCATGGCATACACGGGATTGGGCCTCAAATCAGCCAGCATTTTGATTTTGCCCACATTCTCTTCCTCCAATGCCTGGGCCAATGGCGTTTTCGCCAGGATACGCCCTGGTATGGCATGCACTATGCCATGCTTATGTATATTGTCATTGAAGCGAAAAAACATATCAAGAATTTGAGTCATATACGTTTGGATATATATAAATGGGGGAGCGCCGCAGAGAAACCAGAATTTCAGCAACATTCCATATTCCCAGTACGACTCGCCAACTTGAGAATGCTCCGTATTTTGAAGAAGATAGTCATCCAGTTTAGCCCATGACATCCTCTCATACACAGGCACCACGCTGATGACATTGTGAAAACTTTCAAGAAAACTGCTTCGTATGCATCTATTCTTAAAGGCGCGGGCATTCCTAATATGTCTGTGGAGATTGTCAATCAATGCCTGTCTGTCAATGTTCATAGTCTTTACAACTCCTTTTCAACGTTATTGCAACTGTGGCATTCACTTGGCTTGTTCGGTTGCCTTTAGCATGAAGCCATGCAGATCCGCCAGAGTGAAGCCATTGTCGTTTTTCGTGTCCTTCACACCCATTTTCAGCAGCAGCTTCCTGATGGAGCACGTTTCTGGATCGTCTCCAAACGGATCTCTCAGGAATGTGTAATGCAATGCGGTGTTGCCACATTCATCCACCTCGCAGACATATTGCGGGTCGATGCCTGGAAGCAGCTGGCAAACGATGGAATACGGCGCATATACGCAAAGTGCCAGGACTTTCCTGAATGATGTCATCTTAGAAAGCACGAGTTCCCTGTCCAGCTGCACCAAATATTCCAGACGTTTGAAGTCCTTGTATTTCAGGCATCCATCAATAACCCGATTGAACTGATATGGGGAACTTTCAATTTCAAAGACCATCCCCCTGAGGTCATTCTTGGTATATTTGTAAGGTTTCCCCGCATTCCCCACATCCAGGAATGCCAGCCTGGCAAGTTCGGCAAGTGAGTCAAGGCGCGTGTAATCCATGACTGGAAGTATGCCATCTTCCCCCAAATGCCTGAACAAAAGCCTCCATTCCTGGACGCCGAAATTCTGCGAAGAACAATCTTTGCGGAACATCGGGTTTAGATAAAGGCCGCTGTCAACCCAGAAGTAGCACGAGAGATTCTCCAGCTTTCCATGACATTCCTGGCTGTACCATTCAGGATGGAGGCTGATCAGGTAGCCGTAGTCATAGTCCTCCAGCTGCGCCAGATTGCAATCATAGACATATTCTTGATGCTTCTCCAGAATGCCCCTCCAGGTATAGCTGCTCAATTTGTCCTTGTCAATGCTGTTCCATACTTCGCGGTTGACATTTATTTTGTACAAAAGCATCTGCAATGGGATGCGGTCCGCAGGGCACAGCTCGAAGAAGTCAGGCCGGGCATTCAGCAGTTCCTCCCATTCATTCTCGTCCAGACACTCTGCGAAATCCAGTTTTTCAGCGAATTCAGGATGCTCAATCATAAGACGCAGCACTTGCTTGGAGGTCAGCTTCTCGACTGGACATTCGAGTATATGCTCGGGGCAGCGCATGATAAACTCCTCAAGCCAGGAGCCATTCAAAACACTCAATGTCTTCTCGTTGATTTCCTCGGGATGGGAGTACAGATAGTCAGGAAAATCCTTTTCCCTCTGCAAATCCTCATTGCAGTAGTCCTTGAGTTGAGGGTGCTTTAGCAGCAGTTCGCCCCATAGCCCGTATGTATAGAATTCCTGAAGGATATGGCATCTGCTGGGATTGAGATAGCATTCCTTTATGAGAGCCTCTATCTTTGCGGGCTTATTCAGGATTTTCCGCTGCCATTCCTTGGCGTCAAGCCAGCTTATGGATACATTACGCATTCTTCCCTTCTCCTTCCTTGAATGAAATCGCCTGCTCGCACAATGAACACAAACGCTCGTCATAGAATGTCTGTTCTTCATCAGGAATATCACGGTAATATTCCAGGACAAGTTTGGCCAAAGGAAGCAGACGTGTCAGGAATTCACGATATGTCATGCTGCCATCATGGAATATCGGAAAATCCAGCGAGAAGCCATCCGCAAGCACCTGGCGCAATTCCTTATTTGTGAAGAGACTGACAAATGTGAAGGCGTATTTTTCCTGGTTCTTGGGCTTAGCCATTATGTGACGGAGCGCCTTCCAGAAGCATCCCTCGTCCATTTTGCGCAGTTTTTTATCAATCCAATAACTTACCAGCACAGCCTCGTCAATGGGGGAGGCATACTGCTCGCCATAGAAATCCAATATCTCGGCCAACAGTTTCAGATTCCTCACGCTATACAGGTAGTTGCAGACATATTTCAGCTTGTTCTCTGGATTGGGCGCAATGTCGATGTCCAATATCAGCTGACTGGCATTGCCCTCGCGCAAATCCTTCTTCTCATTCGCCCGCAGCGCCAGCGCTGGCAATGAGGTGGGAAAACGCGATATTCTGAATACATTGCTTCCAAACAGCAAGCAAAGATATTCCTTGACGACCTGGCAATCCTGGCAAAACTCCCCCTGATGCAAATACGCGTATATGAGCTGCGCCACACCAAGACACCATAGTTCCACGTACTGTTCTGTCTTGTAGTCGCTCCAATCTAAAATGATGCTTTCATCGTGACGAATGCGTTCAAATGTCTTCAGCATGTCGCCAGATTGCCACCTTTCGCACCCCGCCTTAAAGCGTCCCGAAGCAAAATCCGTCAAGGGACAAGTGGAAAACAACTTTCCCAGCGGCACTATCGTCCCCCGATAATCCGTCTTTCCAAGAAATGTCTTGAATGCGTCAATCACCGCTTTATGTTCCATCACAACCGCTCCTGTTTTTTCTATCCACAGATTTCCGCAGATTAACACAGATTGCATTTTTGATATACCGCGCACATGATCATCGCTTACCAATAAGGAGAACAGATTCTATTGGAATAGAAACTTATCTGTGTAAATCTGTGCAAATCTGTGGATAAGAAATAGTTTAAATTGCGCCAATCCTCTTCACGAAGTCCAATACGTATTCAACTGGCTTGCCAGACTTGATTGCACCGCGCATCTTGTTGCTGCCTGAATTGGGGTCAGCATATACCACCAGGGACACGCCTCCGCTGTACTTGTCCTGCGGCACATAGCCTGCGGCAATGCAGGCCTTGTACAAATCCGCCCGCACCCAAGGCATACGCCCTGTCAGGCAGATGCTCTGCCCGCCACCCACGTTTTTCACATTGGCCAGATTCAAGGCAGGGAAACCAGGCGTATTCAATGCGGCTAAAGTTCCCGTTGCAGGCGCTGAAGGCATCGGCGCAGCTGAAAGCACACGCCCCATTACAGTTGGCATGTGTGCCTTTGCAGGCGCATTTACAGTTATGGCCGCGTTGTTGCGCCTCACAGTCCTTGCCATGCTGGTGCTGGAAGGCGTGGTCAGTTTCTCTATCGCCTCCCAAAGTTTCCTGCGGTTTACAAGCCCCGTCGCAATGCCCGCAGCGTCTATGTTCTTCTCCAGGCAGCCACTCTGGCGCAGGAACTTTTCATCCCCAGCGTGCTTGAAGATGGTCTCCAGCGAATAGCGACCAGTCAATTTCCGCGCCTGTATCGGCCCCAGCATGAATACATCGCAGGCCACCAGCTTCTGCGCCTCGCCCAAAAGCAGAGGGGCAGACAGCTGCGCTGTCAATGCCTTGCCAAATTTGACCGTTGTGGGCAAACCCATGACACGGGCCTGCAACAGAACATCAGCCATCTTCTCGCGTGTGCGGGCACCCGTGGAATATATCCAGTCGCAGCCCGCCTTTCCAAAGTTCTTCAACCCTAGCTTCTCCGCAAAGTCCAGGAACATGGCCTTGACAACAGCCTCGCAGTTCTGGTTCTCGCACACAAGGCGCGCTCCCCTCCAGCCAAGCGGTTTGCCACAGC
>JAFSTJ010000776.1 GCA_017450525.1 Victivallales bacterium
GACCTCAAGCATTGGCACTTTGGCGGTGAACATAATCTTGGCGGTCATCTCGTATGGCTTGCCCGCCTCGAATTTCGCTTTCACATACGCGGCCTTTCTCCAATATGGCTTGCCATCCTTGACCTCGTGATGCCAAACATTGAGTCCCTCGTTGAACAGCACAATCTCCCAGTGCTCCTGATATTCTGGATAAGCCTCGCCATTCTCCTTCAATGGACCAGCCAGCACAATCAGCGGCGCCATCTTGTATTCAAACGACATAGTCGTACTTATGGTAGCAGAGCCATTGACGGGTTTTGCAAGAACCATGCTGGTATATGTCTCACCAGCCCGCTTGCCTTGGAGTTCAACAGGTCCCACTCCTTCTGGCACCACGTTCTGTATACAGTTCTCCTTCTGCACCCAGCGCCCCTCGTAAGTCCAGCGGCTGCTGCGCACAAAACGCCAGTCCTTCATATCCCAGCCGCCGTCCACAAAGTTGCAGCTGTACTCCGCTGCAACTGCGCAGATTGCAGCCAGGCATATTACTAATGACAATTTTCTCAGCATAATTGTTTTTCCTGCCTACTGTTCTTCCTCAGGCGCCATGATCGACACCTTGTCGGACACATTGAATATCGCCTGTTCGGCAATGCCTGGCTCCAGCACTGGTATTACCTCCAGGATGTATGTGGCGGAAATGTTCACGTTGAAGATGCCATCATCTTCCAGGCGCCAGGACACGGATATGGAGCCGCTGGGCGTAGGTATTGTGCCACGTGCCCAACTGACATCGCCAGGCGTGGGATTGAAATAAACCATCTTCATACCTGGTTCGGCAGGCCGTATTCCAAGCAGTTCACTTATTAGGAAGGCATTAGGCGACACGCCATAGCCGCAGCAACGCTTCAATTCAGGATGCAATCCAATGAAATCCTCCACTGTGGGGTCGAATGTCTCCCACCAAGTCTTGGCGCCCGCCTTTGACATGCTGCCCCAGTAGTAGTGTATGAAACGCAATGCCCACTGTGACTTGCCAAGAGCGCAGGCAGTCTCCAGCACGTAGTACTTGAAATATGGGTTGTTGAAGTCAGGCGTGACCATCTTCTCCATTGGCGCATCATCGCTGAAAAGTTGATTCCAGATGAGTTCATACTTGTCAGGATTGGCTATGCCGCCGTATATGGCAAGCACATTGCTCTGCCAGGAGCATTCTTCCGTCGCCTTCCCGTCCAGATAGCTGTCTGCATACAATCCTTTATCCTCGTTCCAAAGCAAGGCGTTCACCTTGCCAGCCACGGAGCTGGCACGTTCCCTGTACAATGCTGCAAGCTCATCAATGCCAGCCATCTCGGACAGCCATGATGCACTCAGCAATGCGCGGCAATACAAGCCGTTCAATGCCATGCTTATGCCACGCCGCTCAAAGTTGCCATAGTCGATAAAGGGCAGCACTCCAAGATAGTCCTTCATATCCCAAAGCGGTCCTTCCTCTCCAGCCGCAATTTCGTTGTAGTAGTACATGAGTCTCTGCAATGTGGGCATCATCTTCATAAGGAAATCCTTGTCTCCCGTATGGAGATAATGCCTTTGCAGCCATACAGGCCATGCCAGGGAATAATCAGGCAAGGCCTGGAACAGCGAGGAGGGACTTGCCGCATTGAGCTCGCCAGTCTCAAACTGGCATCTGGCAAAGGTCTCGATTGCATGGGCGGCCATTCCATATTGGCCGAACACATAATACGAGGCCCAGGACTGTATCATGGCGTCTGGCAAAGTCTGCGCCTGATCACCCGAAGGCGAATCCATATAGATGCGCTGCATTGTGCTGCCAAGGGTGCGGACACCATTGTTCCACACGTCCTCAAGGGTGGGCAGGGAACATGAGAATGAGCCTGCATCAGACAATTCCAATGTCTCCTTCCACAATTCCACATTCTCAATCAGCACCGAGGATGACGCCTTCCTGACAATAAGCATTATGTAGAACACTCCCTTTGGCGTGGAGCTCATCCATTCATTAGCCCCCTGACCAAGGATAATAGTGGAGGCATTGCGCCTCTTGCCAGGCTGGCACTCCAGCACCTCGCCGTCCCTGACCTGCTCGCCGCATATCACGTCTATGATATCACCCTTGTCGCCAGACAGTTTCAGAGTGGGGAATGCATAATGGACCATGCCGAAGTCAAATACCACATATTGCCCTTCCTGAAGCAAAATCGGGAACTGTTCGGGTGCATTCTCGCTCTGGACGAAAGCCCTGGCGGAATAATATGCACTTGGATCATAGAGCTTCTTATCATCTGGCACAAAAGGATATTTCACCAGTGTATCCCTGGGGAAACTTGGATAAATCAAGGCCATTGGCACATTCAGCGGGCCAGACACGTTCCATCCTGGTTCAGCCTGCTCGTTGTCCTTCTGACAGAAAGAAAGCCGCCCCTCCGCCAACTGTGGGAAGAGCAGCGTGGCGCCAGTGCGCTTCGATATGCACTCCACCACCATCATGATGTGGTTCCAGCCAGCGGCAAACGACATGAAAAGAGAGGGTTCCTCGTAATCCTGAGGCTGAAGGCAACCTGCCCTCAAGGAGCAGGATGGTCCACGGTACACCAGCTTGGGAACAGCCTGGCTCTTGAGCTGCTCGCCATTCAAATACAGAACATACGGGGCATCGCACACCAGCAGTGCCTCCGCCTCTATTGCCTCGTCACACCATACGTATGTCTCCGCCACGTATGTGCCTGGCACCGAGGCCCCGTTCATGGCATCGCTGAAGGATATCCATGAAACCTGGCAGGCAGGCTTCACTGAGCCCTGGCAAAGGAAATTGTTGCAGCGCAGTCTTTCAGGAATGCGCGGACTTTGGTCAAAAGGCTCCAGTATGCAGAATGAGGCACTAACATCCTGCACGAAGTCAGGTTTATGCCAGCCAGTCTTCTGAGCAAGCAGCCTGTCTGTGTCCTTCTTCTTCCATTCATTGCCAAGTACACCCAAATCAACGCATTCAGTGAACACGTCGCAGGCGCCTGTGCGCAACCCTGTGTCCTGGTATGCATCAGCCGCCTTGACAGCCCAGTCCTTGGCGGAAGTCCATTTCACTGGCTCGCCATCCACATCAATTTGCATCCACAATGCATCGAATGAACTTTTCACGCCTGAAAGATTGTTGTTCTCCCTGTGCGCAAATATGACAATGTGGTTGCTACCAACTTCCAGCAAATGCGTGACATCTACTTTCACGGCGTATGCGCTTCGCTTGCCTCCTGGATGGGGAATAGGACCCGCTGTGCAGACGCGTCCATTTATCACAATCTGGAAAAATGCGTATGTGGCCACCCACAGTTCTGCCTCAGCCGGCATTTCTTTTAGCACGAAGTCGCTTCGGAAAAGCAGTCGCTGGCAGTCCCCGCCATCGCCGCTGCTGTCCCAGATCCACTTGCCTTTGACCTCATTTGGTAGCTTAACTGTACTGTTCATTTAGTGCCTGCCTTCTATATGGGGTGATTGCTAGTCGAATACACAGTCAAAGGGCTTTTCCAACAACGCCAGCATCTCGTTGCAGACTTTCTCCTCATCTGGACCATCCACAGACACCGTGAATGAATCCCCTTCTATCAGCCCTAGACGAAGAATGGAAAGGACGCTATGGGTATTCGCCTCCAGACCATTGCCGTTAACAATGCTCACAGTACCCGCATAGCCCTTGGTCTTCTTCGCTATCAATTCCGCAGGACGGCAGTGTATGCCGTTCTTGTTGTGGACTATTCCTGTCTTGGTAACCATCTTTATTGCGTTCAGTTCTTCTGAATTGCCTCAATCAACTTGTCAGACACACCCATCGCAAGCGCCGCCTTTCTGGCCGCCGCACGCACGACGGGATTCTCGCTCCGAATCTGCGTCATGGCATATACCTGTGTCACCTTGTCCTTGAACTTTGCAAGAACATCAAGGGCATTCGCCTTGACCAGGGCTTGTCCACACTCATCTTCCAGTTCGATAAGCACATTGACAATCGTTTCAATGTCAGACGCCTTGCAATTATAGTCGGCAATCAATTTCACCAGGCCAATCTGCAGCGAAACATCTCCGATTGTGTACAATTGAAACAGTGCATGCAATGCATAGAAGCCCCAAAGGGACTTGCGACGCGACACAGCCGCAAGGCTCCTGGCAAGTGAAATGCTGGTGAAATCCCCGCACACTTCGCACATTTCGTTGTACAAAATGTTCGCCAGATAATCATTACACTCTTCGCTATCGCTGAAATCAGTTGTCACGGCATTGGAAAGAACCCTTTGCGCCAGCCCGCGCACCAGCACGGAATTGCTCTTCAATGCCTTGTGCAATAAATTGAAATCAAGGTTATCAACGAGAGGGGCCATTTCATCAAGGAGCATCACATCCGCCTGGTTCTTGCTCTCAATTTTTGCAGGAAGCACACCCTTCAGGAACTCCTTGCCGCCTTCTATCTCTCCATATCCTGCAAGCCCTTCGGTTCTCAGGTATGCGCCCCAAAGCAGCTTCCGCCTGTCCTTATCTTTGCAGGCATCAATCGCCTGGTGCAGCACATTGGAAATATCCTCCAGTTCCTCATTTTCGCGCAACGCTTCCACTGCCATCAGTGCATACGTAAACACAGGATCCTCACGCTGCAAATAGGGCTTCAATGCCTTGAGCGCACCCTCGCCCATGCCAAGTCTGCGTATCTCCTCAAGCACAATGCAAAGTGCATAGTCGTCCTTCGCGGCGGGCAATGCCTTTGCCAATGCCTTACCCAGTACGGCTGGCAAAATGTTGCCTTCGGAATTGCCCGCCTCCATGACCAGGCCTTCCAAAGCAAAGGAGGCCTTAACAGTGGCATCGTCATTCTCCTGCTTCAGCATTGCCACCAGGCCTTTCACGTTCTTCGCCAGGCCTTCCTTCGCCAGCTTGTTCAAGGCCATCACCGCTTTCTTGCGGTCTGCCCAGACTATCTTGTCAATTGCGGCGGCCAATGCATCTTCTTTCTTCACGGGCTTCTTGTTTGCTTTCTTTTCCATAGCAGCGCACCTCCTCAGCAAAGCGTCCAGGGCCGTCTCATCGGCTGATTTACCAGCATGTTCGCGCCATCGTCTCTAATGAAACGCAGCAAGGTAGGGTCGAAATGCAACACGCGGCCAGTGCGTATTGCGCAATTGGCAAGATGCACCAGAATGTTGCTTCTGTTGCCATTCATCTCATTCAAGGCGAAGGGCCTGCGTGTACGCACCGATTCGTTGAAGTCGGTTATCTGCGGTTCGGGATCAGGCAACTGCTCCACCAATGTGGCAAGATTGGCAGGCTCCGTAACAAAATTCTTGTAAACCTTGCCCAATGGGCCTTCGATGAAGGGCTTGTCCTTGGTCTCTTCTTTGCCCCATTCGCAGGATTCAAGGATTATCTTGCAGCCGTCGGAATATTCCATATATACCTGCCCCCACATGCCAACAGCATCTGGATGGGGCGGCCATGGTGCATTCGCCTCGATTTTAACGGGGCTTGTGTCATCCTTGTCCAGAATGTACTGAACGGGGTCAAGATAATGCTGGCCCATATCGGCGAGACCGCCGCCGTCATAGTCCCAATATCCACGGAATGACATGGATGTGCGGTGGGACGTGTAGGGCTTGTAGGGCGCTGGCCCCAACCACATATCGTAGTCCAAATCATCTGGCACAGGTTCGGGCGCCAGTCCAACCTTGCCAGTCCACATGCTTGCCTTCCATGCAAAGCCCGTATGTGCGCTGATACGCACGGTGAGAGGCCAGCCCAAGGCACCGCTCTGCACCAGCTTCTTCAATGGCTTAACCGTGGTGCCCAGACCGTAGAAGTTGTCCTTGAAGCGGAACCAGGTGTTCAGACGGAATACACGGGCATTTCTCTTCACCGCATTGGCTATGTATGTGCCTTCTGCAATGGTGCGCGTCATGGGTTTCTCCGCCCAAACATCGCAACCCGCGTCAAGGCCATATATGTTCTGCAAGGCATGCCAATGCGGTGGCGTCACCACGTGCAGCACGTCAATATCCTCATTGTCAATCATTTCCCTAAAGTCGGCATAACCCTTGCACCCATTGCCAATCCGCTCCAGAGACGACTTAACCCTGGATTTGAAGCAGTCGCACACTGCCACCAGCTTCGCCTGCGGGTCGTCCAGCACATATTTTATATGCCCCTGCCCCATCATTCCCAGCCCTATTATGGCGTGGTTTATCCTGTCATTGGCGCCTGGCATGCCCCTGCGCCCCAGAATGGCAGACTTGACTATCTGCGGAGCATCTTTCTTCTTTGCTACCATCTATAGTTCTCCTTGCTTTATAGTAAAATCAAAAGCATAGCTAAAACACTGCGAAAGTTAATGTGTGTTTTTACTTTTTCCAGTTACTTTTTTTATTTTTCTCATTTATCTGCGCAGCACATATCCACGCAAACAAATTGCAATCCTTCGCCTTGATTATGACAAATCAACTGTATATTATTGCAACTTTTCCAAAGGGGAAGACAATGAGACAAAAACCATATCAACATCAGAAGGGGTCAAGCAGCCATTTGCGACGATGCAGTGGC
>JAFSTJ010000777.1 GCA_017450525.1 Victivallales bacterium
AAAGAAATCATCATGCAATTCAGAAAAGAGGCGGAAAAACTTGCTGCAAACGGGGAAAAACGTCCCATTCTGTTCTCATTTCTGAGCGATCCATACCAGCCCATTGAAAAGACTGAAAGACTTACCCATAATGCACTTGAAACCGTCTGCCAGTTTGGCCTCAAAAGCAAAATCCTCACAAAGGGTAATCCCGAACTAATTGAAGGAGACTTGATGCTTATGAAAAATGCTGGCACTGAACTGGGTATAACCCTATCATTCTCCAAGGAGAGTTCCAGGCAACACTGGGAACCCAATGCGGCAAGCATACAGGAAAGGATTGAACTGCTGAAAAAGGCTCACGCAATGGGAATAGCAACCTGGGTCAGCATGGAACCAGTAATAATACCTGGCGAGGCACTGGAACTGCTTTCATTGCTTATTCCATACGTAGACAAATGGAAGATAGGAAAAGTTAATCATTGTCCAGAAATTGAAAAACAAGTTGACTGGGTAGCCTTCAGGGAAAAAGCACGAGAAATACTGGATGCCGCAAACGCGGACTATTATCTCAAGAAAAGCCTAACGGAACTATAACCGTTACATACGGTCGTTCTGAATTAAAAACAAATAAAAAAGAGGGCCATTCAACTTTCGTTGGATAGCCCTTATAAAGTGGTGGTAGGACGTGGATTCGAACCACGGAAAGCATAGCTAGCAGATTTACAGGCTAATTGTTTCACCTTAAAAACAATAATTTGTATGCTTTATGTATGCTTTTTAATTTTGCAATTTGCTAAAAAAGGCTTTATGTGTAAATTTGTTTCAAATGCAAGGAGGAGCATAAAAAATGAAGCGTACTACAGGGCATATATTTCAGCGTGGCAAAAGTGGAACTTGGTATATTCAATACCAAAGCGAAGGGAAGAAGAGAACTCTTCGATTACTGAATCCTGATGGAACAGGCTGCCTGAACAAAAAGCAAGCCCAAGCATCTGCAACTAGACACTTGACTAGAATCAATGAGGAAGACAAGGCAGAACGTGCCAGAATCCTGATGGCAGATTTTCGTGATGCGAAGGCAGCCGCCCGCGATGCTGAACTTGCAGAATTGAATTCGCTAGGCACATTCGCGAATGGATGGGGTATGTTCATGCAGTGCCCCACGCGCCCAAAATGCTGCCGTGGGTTGTCTGGCGCGGATGAGCCGCCTGCCCACACCAATGCCCGCAACTACTGGGGCTATTGGCATCATTTCTGCGAGTGGTGCCAGGACCATGGCAAAAAACTCATAGCCGATGTGTCAGCCGCCGATGCAATCGATTACATGGATGTTCTTAATTGCTCCACTGGAACTTTCAATAAGCAGCGCATGTTTTTGACGATGTTCTATTCGGTGCTGATTGCCGAAGGCAAAATCAGTTGCCCGAATCCCTTTGAACGCATACAGCCGCGTGACGGCGACAGCAATAGCAAGGAGCCTTTAAGCCGTGAGCAGGTTGCCTCGTTGCTGGACGCCGCGTCAGGCGAAACAAAGGTGCTGTTTGCCCTGGGGTATTTTACAGGCCTGCGCCTTGGTGATTGCTGTACTCTGAAATGGAGCGAAGTGGATATGCAGAATGGTGTGATCAACCGCCTTCCACGCAAGACGGGGCGTCGTGTAAAGGACAAATCCCAGGCAGTTGTCAAGGTTGGCATTGCACCATTTCTGGCCAATATGCTGGAATGTTCAAACCAGGAAGGAGAATATGTATTGCCAGAGACGGCTGCACTGTACCTTGGAGACAAACAATTCGTGATAACAGAACGCATAGGCGCTGTCTTCAAGAAGGCTGGCATAAGTATGCGCGAAGAAGGCACTGGTGGCTCCTACAAATACGAGGATGGCAAGACGAAGTACATCCGAGGAAAACGCCGTGCAATTGTACGCTATGGATTCCATTCGCTGCGGTACAGTTACATTTCACACAATGCGGAGGCTGGCACGCCAATGGGCATCATCCAGCGCAACGCTGGCCACTCTTCCCGCATGATGACAGAGCATTACCTGAAGATTTCCGATGAGGCAGCCAGACAATACGCGGATGCACTGAAACTGCCAGAAAAAAAAGAGGGAATTGCCGATAGCCAGGAGGTAATAGGAACCATCAGCAATGCCCTCCGTGAGAGATTATTGGAACTATGCCGCCAGATACCAGATGACAGACTGGAACAAGCAATTGCCCTACTTGAAGACTGCTGCATAGATCGCGACGCCAGTGGCGATGAGCCAGCCCAGTGAATCACGCACCCAGCTCTGGCGGCTCGATGTTAATTTGACCTGCGTCTCCAACTGCGAGACACGGTCCAGCAGCCCTGGCTTGCCGTTGCCGTAGAGTGCCTTGGAATCGTTCTCAAGATAGCTCTCTATCCTGGCCAGCCTGTCAATCACGTTTTTCTCAAAGTCGCTCATTTTTCCCACCCTTCATCCACGAGCGGTAGCCGAAAAGCCTCACGCCCAAGTATGCCTTTTTCGCGCAGCCGCTGTCCATGCCGTCCGCCAGCATCACCGCCAGGAACATCCTGTCTGCCTTCTTCCGCGTCCAGCCATTCGGATGCTCTCTATACACATAGTCGTGCAGGAACGCCGCCCGCAGCGCACGGGGTTCGCCAGGCGGGAAGACATACCGCCAGAAGAATCTCGGAACGCTTGCGCCATCGCTTTCGTAGCCAACAGGCACCACCAAGTCCTGATACCGCAGTTCCTGGCGCAGAGTATATACATTACCCCGCGCATCCTCCTCGTGTACGGACAAGTCTATAGGCTCCATCTTCCACCTCACTTGCCCGTCAGGCTGACCTTGCCTGAATCGCTGAGATTCGTCTCCTTCGGAGCCTCCACCCTGCTGTCGTTCACCTTTGGCGTTGCCGTAATCCTGCCCTTTTCGCCGCCGTCGATCGTGGTCTGGTGTATCACGCTCCGCAACGCCAGCGTGGTGTTCGTGCATCCAGCCATGAGAATCATGATGGCGAAAAGCGCCATCACCGCGATTGTGTACCAGAATTCCTTCATGTTGTCCATAAATGCCTCCTTGTTCCTATTGGTTGTCCCTTATCCATTCCCTGAGCATCTGCACATTCTCCTCCGTGAACAGCTCTGGGTACTTCGCCATTATATCCTGCGTCGCCTTGTAATCCATGTCTATGTCGGCGAATCCCGCCCAGGCAATCTGCAAGTCCATGTCGTTGGCATATATGGCCTTGGCCTGCTCGTAGAGATTGCAAGCCTGCAACGCCTCCAGCAGCGTGCCCTTGCTGAACTGTGTCGGCAGTGGCGCTGGCTCTGGTGGCTCTATGGGAACGTATGTCCACGCGGTTATCTGGATGTGGTCGCCCTGCAAGGCGTACTCCGCTGGCTCCGCCGTCACTCCCAGCCTTGGCTCTGGCTCGCCCACCAAAGGCAAGTAGTTATGCCGCCTGAGCAAACTATCGTGCATGAGGTAGTTCGGCACGCCTTTGAACTCCTTTGGGTCTGGTGGCTGTACCGTGTGTTTGTCAATGTATCTTGCGTATCGTGTCATAATCATGCCTCCGTAGGTGTGAACTCATGCGCCAGCGCGACTATCTCATCGGCTGACAATTTGCGCTTGTATATGCGGAATGCCGCCAGGTGCATGGCACCAGTGCGTGTCCCCACGTTGCGCAGCCCTGCCATCGCGGCCATTGACTGTACATCGGTGGTTGTTATGGTCACGTTGCCGATGCCTGCGCCGTCCAGGTAGATGTCCGTGGTATATTGGGTACCGTGCTTGCCGCACAGCATGGCGACATGATGCCAGCTGGCGTCACCCTCGTTGATGATGACGCGCATGGTCTCTCTTCCATTGTTGTTGCATATCCCCGCACTTAACCTGGCTGATGATGCGCTGCCACGCCTGATGACGAATGCGCTGCCGCCGCCTGTGAAATTGTTGATGCGCCCGACGGTCATTGCGGTTATGGCCACGCCAGGGGATATGCCCTGCTTGGCAAGCCACAGCGAAATGGTGCCTTCCCAGGCCCCGCCTGGGACTAGGAATGGAAAAGGCATGGAGAAATATGTCGTGGTGGATGTCGCGGCAAAATCCATGCAGGCGATGCCCTGGTAGGTGCCTGGCGCATAGTTGGTGCCTGATATGGTCACGCGCTGTCCTGTGGGCAACGTGGCCAGCACCTCCGTCAGCGGGTGGTAGAGGATAAGTCCATCATCTTTTGACTGGCTCTGTGCATAGTACATCCGTTTCAGCACATCATGATGCGTCATTCCTCCACCTCCATGCTCACGGGCATGACTTTCCAACCGCCATTATAAGTGCATTCAAATTCGTATGTCTGGCCTGCGTTGATGTCAGGTGTCCGCAGCATGGGGATGATAACGCCCTGGCTGTCCACGAATGCCACACTCAATGCAGCCGCGCTGAATACCACAATAACAGCGATGTCCGCAGTCGCATAGATGTCGCTCACTGCTGGGAGCGTGTATATCGGTGCCGCTGCTGGGGAATGTTCGTACACCTTGCCAATCTCCAGCGTATATGTGGTGCTTGCAGCTGGTATCGTATGTATCGTCTGCTGGTAGCCCCCAGCGGTGGACAGTATCGCCCCAGTCACAATTCCGCCTGACGTGGGTATGTAGTCCATGTCTGGCAGTTCGCCTGTGGGCACCTTGCCTGTTGCGTCCAGCCCCGCAACTCCGTTGGCCGCGCCCTTCTGGGCATTGGCTATGAAGTTGGCGTCCACCTCCTGCTTGGTGTAGTACACGTCGCCCGGTCCCAGCGGCACTATGGTGTCCGTGAACTGCGACACCACGCCGTTCACCAGCACGATTCCGGAAGCAAGCTCCGTCTGGATGTAGCTCTCGTCCTGAACGGACGCCCTGCGGACGTAAATGCCCATGTACGCGGAGAGCGGCGTCTTCGCGCCGTTCACGATGTCGTAGAACCTCTGCGTGTTCGTGACAACGGTCAATTCGACCGTCCCCGCCGCGACGTCCCCCGATGTCGCGGTGGCGCGTCCCTCCGCCATCGGGGAGGTGCCGTCCTGCCCGAAAATCATGTCAGTGTCTATGGCCACAAGGATGCCGTCTCCTGCCTCAATGACGCCATTCGTAAAATGCAAGGTCAATACAGCCACATCCCCGTATGTGAATTTGGGTCTTGCTCTAGGCGCTGCGACTGGAGTATGCTGCGCATCGGCGTATATATTGCCGCCATCGATGTAGAAGTCGTATTGCATTATCGTCTCCGCTTTTTATTTATTATACATTTTGCAAATTTTAGCCACCATATCGGGTTCTATGAAGGACATGCACTTGCCAATCCACTGCCCATTTATGCACATTGGATGCCTGCATTGCTTCTCGCCGTCAGTCACGCGATTGCACCAGCACCCGCCCTTGGAGCAGCAATTCAGCATCCCAAGTGAATGAAGATGCATCTGGTTTGGATATTGAGTGAAGGATACTGGCTCCCTGCCCCCATGCAGCACCACGCATGGCCTGTACTGCCTGTCATGCCCATGCCATGGCATGGTGGCCAGGTGCAGGGGTGCGGATATGGGTGTCAATACACCTGCCGCCCTGTGAAACAACTTCAACAAGTCGCGGATGCGGGCCGTCCTGTCCAGCATGTCCACCACGTTTGCGCCAGTTAGCCGCTTGTGGCAATGCTCGCTCATTCCAATCTGCACCCATGTGATTTCGGGCGTGGCATCGATGATGCGCTGGAACCAGGCGTGTGGATAATGCTTCGTGGTGAAGTCTGGCTTGCCGCCCGCATCCACAATCCAATACCCATCAGTGGGAATGCCATGTTCCGCCAGCCACCTTTCGCAGTTGATTTCCTCTGACGTCAGGCAAATAGGCGCCCGCAGTTCGCCTGGCTCTATCCGCAGGTTCAATGCACGCTCCAAGTCCATTTCGATTGCCCTTACCACATGAAGCCCATTCTGGTTGCTCTGGTGTATCGCGTCCATGCTGATGGGGACCACCTTGTCGCAGTTGCCTTTGGTCACGCTGCGGTCAATCCACGACATGTTGTCGAACAGTTCCTGCGCGAACATGTCCACGCCGATGCGGATGTCAGGATGCGAATCATGCAGATGCTTCAGGGCGATGGTGTTCTCCACCGTATCGCCCAGCGAATGATAGTCCGTTACCAGCAGCCTCATCTTGCCTCCTTCAGTTTGCCTATCCTCTCCAGCGCATCAGGATGCTCCGCGTAGTATGCCTTCCCCACTGCATCCAGCAACATCTCCCACCTGCCGCCTATGGCGCTGTCATGCCCCTGTTGCACCAGATGTGACAATTCCCTCGCCATGTCCGCAATCGCCTTCCAGCGCCTGAATGAATGGTGTATCGCCAGCTGCAATTGTCCGATGATGTGCG
>JAFSTJ010000778.1 GCA_017450525.1 Victivallales bacterium
AAATCTGTGGATAAAATACTTTTGAAATTACCTCACTGGACAAAATACTCAGGCCATTCAGATGTGCCTTATGGTCTGAAGACATGGTGATTCTAAAAATCAGATGAGCACTTTGCAGTCATTTAATTCCAAACTTCAAAGAATCCTCCTAGCCGCAGGGGCGATTGGGTGGGGCATTTCGATATTGGGCGTACTGTTGCCATGGTCATGGATGCTTCCTATGCTGCAAAGCATGGGAGCGACATGCGATTTTGCCGACAAGCATGTGCAGTACTGGCTAAGGATGGCATGTGGTGGATGGAGCATCATCGGCTTCCTGTTTCTCGTGGCCTTGCTGAAGCCGGGCAAATACGGCGTCCTTGCTCCATTGCTGGCGTGGTGTTCCATATTTGAGGGCGTGGTGCTGCTGACGCATGGTGTGTTGCTGGGCTTGCCGATGTTTCCATTCGCTGGTGATGTGCTCTTCTGCCTGGTAGTCGGCATTGGCCTGCTGTGCACAAGCAGGAAACTCAAGGCATTAGATGAACCGTAGAGGTAATTTCAAAACTCCTGGCAAAGCCTGCCTGGCTGAAGCCAGCGGCTACGATATTTTGCATCGTGGCGCGGGAGTTTTGAAATTACCTCTGTAGAAAGAAAGACAAGGGAGACTGTGGCGGTGAACGTGGGGCTGGCTGGTGAACTGCTGTTTTATGCAGGCATAATCATCTTTGTCTGCACCGTACTGACTGTGCCGCTGATGAAAGGCATTGCCTCTTTCTTCAGATGGTTGTTCTGGGGCAAGACGCATTATGACAGGCCGCAGCCCGCCCTTGGTCCCGCGAAGGCAATGCGTATGCAGAACAATCTGCCTGAGGCCATGGACTATCTGGAGGCACTCATCAACGAATACCCCGACCTTGCCGTTGGCTACATTGAAATGATGGACATCTATGCCATGGACTTGAAGGACCAGGAGAAGACCACCAGCATTTACAATCGTGGAAGGGCAAATGTCAGGGGACGGGGAGAACGCCAGAAACTTGATAACGCATTCAAGTTCTACATGACGGATTGATCCAGTTCAATAGCTGACATCAAATCCAGATTCAGATAAAAACATAAAAAAACAGTTAAATAAAGACATGGGCACTTTCAAAGACAATCATCCTGTTTTAGGCAACGTCATCAACTTGATTTTGCAGATAATCATAGCAATCATGCTTATATATCTGTGGGCAACTGGGACATTTGTCATTTGCATTGGATTTGTAAGGTGTGTATTGCCTGGATTATGCTGGTTTGTATTCTGCCTGGGAGTGTTTCTGTGTTCGGTTGGCGTCTTATGGAGATTGCGAAATCTGCGCCGTGTCTCATACGTCATGGTGCTGGCGGCGATTTTGATTGCAGGGTGCGCATGGTGTCATTACTGGTGGACGGAGGGGCGCTTCCCTGTTGTGGAGCAGAAAGTCCTCTGGAATCAATACAGGCCTTTTTCCGAAGACAACAAATTGGTTAAGGTAGATATTCCTGATGATTATCGCCTGGACAAAAACGAGTTGCCGAAAATGGATGGTGCGTATGCCCTTTATCCAATATATGCAGCATTGGCACAAGCAATGTACCCCCTTGAAATTGCAACACAAAACCGGTATGTCTGTCTCAATGGCTCTGACGAGATATACCGCAAACTTCTGGCAGGCGAATGCGACATGATATTTGCCCTGGCTCCATCAAAATTGCAGCAGGAGGCGGCAGAGAAGGCGGGGCTGAAATACGAGATGACGCCATTCTGCCGCGATGCCTTTGTCTTCTATGTCAATGCAAACAACCCCGTTGAAAACCTCACCACGGAGCAAATCAAGGCCATCTATTCTGGGCAATTCACCAGTTGGCGTCAGATACAAGGCCAATTGGATATGAAAATCATAGCCTTCCAGCGGAACGAGGGCAGCGGCAGCCAGACAACGCTTCAGCGGCTAATGGGAGACACGCCAATCATGCCGCCACTCAAGAAAGACCGCGTCGGAGGCATGGGCGACATAATTAACGACACTGCAAACTACCGCAACTACCGCGCTGCGCTGGGATTCTCATTCCGCTTCTACGCCACGGAACTATTGCAGAACAACAAAATCAAACTACTGTCCATAGATGGCGTGGCGCCGACTGTGGAGAATATTAGAAGCGGGCGCTATCCGCATATCGCCACTGCATACATCGTGACTGTGCGCCCCAGGACAGACAACATCCGCAAAATAGTGGATTTCCTGCAATCGCCTGCTGGACAGGATCTTGTGGAGAAAAGCGGCTATATCCCTGTGGAGTAGTCGCCTGTATTTTGCCATGCATCTTTTGAGGCGATGATATCCTTCCATTTATTGACGGTCGCCACTATGTTAAAGACTGCCTTTGCCAGCAAATTGGCATCTGCAATTTCAAGTGGAATCGTCAGAACGGCGACATATTCCTTTGTGTTTGGATCCTGGCAAAGTGTCGCGCCACAAGCGTTGCAGAGTGCATAATTTGCCCGCACCATCTGCTTGGCAATATTCCCATCTGTCTCCTGCAGTGGTGTTCCAATTACAGCGCGGAGAAGAATCGACTCGATGGCTTCATTCTCCAAGAATGCCACAGCGATGCCATTGAACTCCAGGACAACACCTCCGTCCTTCAAGTCAATGCCAGGAAGACCGCACTTTGCGGCAAAGGCTTCCATCAATTCGTTATATTTCATTTGTGCCTCCTTGTGGACAGTGGACAGTGGACTGTGGACAGTGGACTGTTCGGTGTCTGCAGCGAAAGCCGCAGGTAAGTGCGCCGTCCCGAACGCGAGGCTTTCGCCTCGCGCACCGAACAGTCCGCAGTCCACTGAACATTTCCTAGATGTCTCTGACTTCCTGGGCGTGGATGTGGCAGGATACCTTAACTTCGCCCGTGAATTTGTATGCATCTGGTATCAAGTTGGCCGATTGTTCAATACGATTTGGATTGTTTTCGTTGTTTTACGTGGTGTTGATTTCTGTTGTGTCAAAATGTTGCCAATCGGCCAAGGAAAGCTTATCCATATCAGCCACAGACAGCTTAATTTCCGTCTTGTATTCCAAGTAGCTCTCCTTGGCATCCGTTCTCTTCATAAAGAAGTGGTTCTCTCCGTCTCTCAAGCCCAGCTGAACGGGTG
>JAFSTJ010000779.1 GCA_017450525.1 Victivallales bacterium
AGATATTACTCCTGATGGTGTTATGCACTTATCACAAGCAGGCATCATATTACAGGAAGCCATATTATACGAGGCGAAACGTCCCAGTCCTGTTGAACTGAAGCGATATTGCATTATGCCAGAACATCTGCACTTGCGTCTATATCTCAATGCAGGACAACAGCAGGCATTGAGACACCAAGGCCAATTCATATCCAATTTAAAGTTTTGGAGTGCAAAAAAGTGCAATGAAATTGGTATAAAGATAGCCTGGCAAGAGAATTATCATGACTACCTTTGCCTGTCTCGTGAAATAATACAGAGGGTAGATGAATACATTGACCTAAATTCACAGAAATGGGCGCTAATGCACAGTGAAAATCCACCGATGGGCGTCGTAGAACCAATTTATTCCCCTTTGCTACCAACCTACGAATGGTGGTCAGGTGTTGGAAATACCCAATTGCTCAACGGCACATACCGATTGCTCGCAATACGCTTGTCAAGGCAAATTCCAATCTCATCTGCAAATGGCATTATTGCCGCTTTGTTGAACGAGTGCAAGAAGGGATATGTTCCAATATCCACATTCATATCCCCGATAGAAAGAATCTTGTTCAAGCAACTCGGCCAATCAGATATTCCAATAATAAATGCAGTACCAGATCAACTAAAAAGCATATATCGCCCAACTGTGGAACAAAACAAACTCTTTGCCCAAGGCAGGCTACTTATTATATCCCATTTGCAGGAAGCAAGCACCGCAAGGGAAAAATGCTGGCATAATATTAACGACGACATCGCAAAAATGGCATACGCCAGCCATGGCAATGCAATTTACTGGCGTTAATGTGCGCGGCCATGAGCCGCGCACTCAGGACGCGGGAATGCCATTCGCAATTAACATTTCAAAGCCAGAGGCGAATGGAAACATCGCGTCCTGAATAGATGGCTGTTGTTATGCAAAGCAAGAGGCGAATGGAAACATCGCGTCCTGAGTGCGCGGCTCATGGCCGCGCACATTTTACCTCATTTTTCGGCGGAATTCTTTTCGATTTCGTCCAGTTTTGCCTTTTCTTCCAGGGCGATGTGGCCAGCGACCATGCCGTTATCCAGTGGATTTGCCACGCGGCCCTTCAGGTCATGGAACAGACGCAGCAGGTCCTTGGTTCCTCCATACAGGAACCAGACAGCAGTGATGCCTGCTGCGATGCCAGGAATGGCCAGATTGGAGATGAAGAAGTAATTGCCCCATCCCTTGTTGCCCCAAGGCGCAAACAGGTTGATTATCGCCACGACAGCGAACATTATGATGAATTTATAGACAATCGAATACACAAACACGCCCCATGCGATGCACTTGTCGCCAGTAGTGTATTCGGGGGTAATGCCGATGATCTTCTGCCAGACGGTACGCCACGTCCATGGGGACTTGATGTTCTTTTCGCCCTCGATGGCATACTTTCCGCGGTGGAGCATACGTTCCAGATTGAACGGCTCCTTCTTTGTAAGAAGTGAAACCACCACATACACCACCAGGCTGCTGAGCATTGCAATCAAATAGATTTCGTATGAGTTGATAGGGAATTTCAGAGGATTCATTTCCCATACAACGTATGGATTGAAGGGCCTGGACAAAGCGGAAAGCACACGCCCCACGCCTTCCACCAGATTGTGGTTCTCAAGCCATGGATAGATGATGGAAGCCCATGTACGCTGGCAGATGAAGCCGCTCAGATTGATGGACATGCCCAGCAGCAGACTGCACCAGGCGCCTGCAGTGGTGCCGAAACGGCTGTACAAACCGAACATCATCATAGGACCGCAGCCGCCCATCCACATTCCATACGTCACATTCACAAACAGGCTGATATAGTCCAGCTGAGACATGAACACGGAGCCGCACACGAAGAATACGCCCACGAAAATGGAAATCAGGCGTATCCAGAAAATATGCTTTTCAGGAGAAAGCGTACCAGCCTTGTAGAATGGCACCACGCAGTCCTGCACCAATGTGGAGCTGGCACTGTATATGCGACTGTCATCCGTTGAGAGTATGAAGAGGAGAATCAGCATGCAGAAGAGTCCCACAAGTCCAGTTGGCAACAGATGCCGTATCGTGACAGGCATCATCATCTGGCGGAACATGGTCTTGAATTCCTGGGTGCGCTTGCTTCCCTGACCATCCTTGCCGAAGTATTCCTGTGCGGTGTCGAAGTAGATCTGGTCTGGCCCGTTCTTTTCGGAGTATGGCTTGTCCACTCCAATGACATGGTGTTGTTCCGGAATGGCGGACATCTTGTCCATGAATCTTGCTCGTTCCTCGGGGTCTTTGATTTTCTCGTTTGCGATGACCTGAGTTATTGAGGTACGGATTTCCTTTGCCTTGGTGGCATAGTTCTGGTGGTGGAGAACAGTGATGATGGCCACGGCGATTGCCACGAAGAACACCGTGTCAAATGCGGTGCGCCAGTTGCCCAGCAGGTTTGCCATCTTGCCTTCATGCGCGGTAATCGCTGCACTGGAATTGCCTGTGATGCCACTGACGCGGTGAATGCACATTGCCACCCATGTAGTGAGCAACATGAAGAAGTTAAAGTCCCTCAGTTTGGAAATGTCATACGGGTTGATAAAACTCTCGCCTGGCGCACGGTCTCCCATGACCTGCACGATTTCATTGCTCCAGGAGAACTTTGTGAGCACGAAAATAATGAAGATGAGCACGACAGGCAGGAAAAGCAAAGCCTGGAATGTATCGGTGATGGTGATTGAAAGCTGCCCCGCGATGCAGATAAGGGTGATTGCCATGACCAAGGTGAACACGATGATAATCATGAATGTTGGAATCTGCAAAGAGCCGATTCCCAGCGTCTGAGGCAGCCCCAGATATGCTATGAAGAAGCGTGCCGCGATGGCTGGCATGATCATGTTCGCCAGCATTTCTGCAATTGAGCGTAGGAAACTGGCAAAGATACGCAGGGAACGGCTGTAGCGCATTTCCAGGAACTGGCCCACACTCAGAGAGCGTGTCTCCCTGAAACGGTATGTGCCGATGCCTAGCAGGGACAATGTAATGGAAAGCGGCAGTGACAGGGAACTCCAGAATGCCAGGGCGAAACCTGTCTTGTAATGCACTTCAACGTATGAGACCAGAGTTACAAGACCAAGTGCATTGGCGAGCACCTGGTTGGTGATTACATATCTGTGGCAGATACGCCCGCAGGCGATGAAATCCGATATGCCAGTGACATACCTTTTCACATAGAAACCCAGCCACATCACAAAGCAAAATGGCACAATTGTAATCAACCAATCAATCCAACTCATTACATTCTCCTTAAAATTGTATTGTCAAAATCAAGTGCTTTTATTTTACCTTCTCGGGGAACTGGTATATTTTCTCGCCAGGATAGCAGAAATTGAAA
>JAFSTJ010000780.1 GCA_017450525.1 Victivallales bacterium
ACGTCCACCGAGAGCGTTATTGCTACTCTGCGTTAAGATTGAAGCGCCTTTGCGTTAAATGAGGATTGTATTTGTTGGAATGTGAGGTTGAAGTGTGCGAGGTATTTTTTCAGGCGGTCCGCATCGTTTGGATTGTTTTTTGCCATGCGTGAGACGGCGAACAATTTGCGCCCAGTTTCGGAGAGGGTGGCGCAGTCTCGGCAGACATCGACCACTTGAGACAATTGCATGAGGTCGAACATGTCGTAACGGGCTTCATAGTCCTCCCCTAGTATGGATGACAGGTCTTGCTGCTGGTTGGGTTTTGTGGCAGTGTGCTGGCGGTCTATTTCGGCCTGCACAGTTGGAAGGTCGATGCGTCCTGCTGGCGCCAGTGTCGCCAGACGTGTCAGCATGGCATTGAGTTCACGGAAGTTGCCTCGCCATGGATGCACCATGGCAAAGTCCATGAACGCCTGTCTTGCCTCCTTGTTGAAGGTGGTATGCACGCCGATTTCACTGGATATCTGTTCAAGTTCGTAGTTGATGTTTGGCTCTATGTCCTCCCTGCGCTCGGCAAGGCCAGGCAACTGGAAGTCCCACAGATTGATGCGCTGGAAAAGGTCTTCGCGGAAAGTGCCGTCTGCAACCTCCAGGTCCAGATTGCGGTTTGTTCCGCAGATGAGCTGGAATGAGCTGGTCTCCTCCTTGTCTGAGCCAAGTGGCAGGAATGTCTTCTCCTCGATGGCCTGCAGGAGCATTGCCTGTTCGTCCAGCCTGAGTTCGCCTATTTCGTCCAGGAAGAGAATGCCGCCGTCTGCGGTCTTCAGGAGGCCGTCCCTTGCCGTGACTGCTCCTGTGAAGGCGCCTTTGCGGTGTCCGAACAGTGTTGCCATTGCCTGGTCGCCACGAAGTGTGGCACAGTTGGCTGCAACAAAAGGTCCTGTTATCTGGTTGCCAAGTTTCTTCAATTCGTATATTCGCCGTGCCAGTTGGGATTTACCCGCGCCTGTTGGGCCAGTCAGCAGAATGGGCTTTCGCGAGCGTATGGTTACGCGCTCTATGGTTTCTATCAATGTATTGAATGCCTTGTTTCGTGTTTCTATGCCTGATTTAAGAAAGGTCAGGTCATTATGCCTTTGGAGGGCGAAGCGGCGTGCCACCATGTCGTAGCGGGACAGGTCCAGGTCAATGACAGTGTAGTCCCCCTTTGCCCTATCGCCATCATCGATGCGGCGGGTCTGTATCAAACGGCCTGGCAGATGGCGGGATTCCGTCAGCAGGTACAGGCAGATTTGCGCGATATGCGTGCCTGTCGCCAGGTGTATGTAGTAGTCGTTCTTGTCTGGCTTGAAAGTCATCCTTTTGCTGAAGTCGTATAGTTTTGTATAGACTTCCTCCATGTCCCATGGATCGTTCAGGTCAATGATTTCAGGAACGAGTTTGGTTTTGGGGGACACGGTCCTGATGTCAGCCGCGACTATCTCCATAAGCTCGCTGAACTTACTTTGGTAGAGAAGGTGGTATTCCCCGAATTGAAGGTCTGGCTGCATTGCCAGTGCCACCGAAGGACGCCAGTTCTGCCAGCGCTCCTCACCTTCCCATTTCGCATCCAATGTAGTGCCCAGAAATGAAATGACTATGTTCATCTTTGTCTGTTTATAATATTTTATAATGGTTTATTTGCTAAGATATAAGGTAGTATATCACTAAGGCCGAATATGTCAATGTAAGATGCTTTGGAATCCTGGAAATCTAGGTGTTAAGATTTTTGGCATGGCGTTTGCAAAAGAGTAGTTGTGAATGATTGAAAAACTTGTGAATGATTGAAAAACTAGGATTTGCAATATGAAATACAAGG
>JAFSTJ010000781.1 GCA_017450525.1 Victivallales bacterium
AATCTGTGTTAATCTGTGTTAATCTGTGGATAAAACCATGCGTTATGACATACGAAGAAATCAAAAACGACATCAACGACAGGAGCATAGATGACTGGTGCTTTGTGCTGGACAATCTCCAGAAGTGCGCAGCCCTGAAGCAAACCGTCGTGCATCTGCCATATTGCTCATCCTGGATATTCACTACTGGTTTGGATTGCCGATGGTGCATGGACCCAGCCCCGCAGAACATAGACGACACAGAGGCACTGGAACATATAGCCAACGCCCTCGCTGATTTTGATTTCTGCATACTGACACACGCCCATGGCGACCATTATGACAAGCGCCTCGTCAAGATGCTGCGGCACTCCCCGAAACTGCGCTGGATACTGCCAGACTTTCTTGTCGAGCAGGTCAAAGACGAATGTCAACTAGACGCCTCGACAATTGTCGTACTCAAGGAAGGAGAAACCTTTGAACACAAGGGCATACGCGTAAAGGCCTTTCCTGGCTTCCATGGCACGCAACTGCCTTCCGCCAGTTTCTTGGTAACACTCCCCGATGGAATGAAACTGGCGTTCCCCGTGGATGTGCGTGACTATAACCAGGACATCCCCGCCGAGATGAAGCAGCCTGACTGGCTTTTCTCCCATCTGTGGCTGGGACGCAAGGTCTCGCATCTGCCTGCGCCTCCGCTTCTGGAGGACTTCTGCCGATTCAATCTGGACTTCAAGCCAAGCAACATAATGGTCGGGCACCTCAATGAAACAAGACGCGAGGAAGATTCAATGTGGACATATCACCACTGGAATCTGGTGAAAAAACGTCTGAATGAACTGGCACCTGACATCACTGTACTTTGCCCTAAAAATGGTGCAGGCTGCCTTTTGGCAAAGAAAGTTCAGCCCGACTATTTTGCAGAATGGGACACGGCTGCAAGGCAGGACTTCGCCAGGCACTTGGGCATCTCCCTCCATGGCGATATCGCTCCCGAAATCGACAAACTTATCCAAGGCGAAATCAAGGTGCTGGAGTTGCGCTACAACGTGCTTGAGACCATGGAGCGCGGCACTTTGTTAGACTGCCTGAAACGCTGGCGTGATGCAGGTGGCGAATGTCTTTCCGTGCATCTGCCAGACGCGTCACTGGAAAATGAACGTCCAGACTTTCTAAAGGAACTGAGCGCTCTAGGCGTTAACCGTACCACATTGCACGTGCCTAAATATCCCCTTGACTTTGTACGAGACAACTGGGACAAGGTGCTGGACCTGTTCATTGACACAGTCCGCCCACTAACGGAGCACGGCACCGTTGTCGGCATTGAAAACATGCACACCAAGCCGGGACGCCCCATTGATGACAAGCGCCGCTATGGCCTTATCATTCCAGAATGGCTGGATATAGTGCACGCTTTGCGCGAAAAATGCGGCGAAAACGTTGGTTGCCATCTGGATGTGGGACATGCATACACCGACTTCCCATTCCATCAGGAAAATACATTGGACACATGGATGCAGGCTGGAGCAAATCTTATCAACGGCATTCATATCCACCAGTACGAAACAGACCGCTCAAAAGAAAATCCATTTCCTGACGGACATCGCCTCATCTCTGGCAGAACAGATGGCTTCCCGCTGCTGGAACCCCTTTTCAAACACTGGCAGAACGGCAGTTTCCATTGCCCCATCATCATTGAAATGCGCAACAGATACGCCAGCCATTCTTATCCATCCCATAAACGCCTGCTGGATGCCTGGCCCTGCGAGTAACAATCAAACTGAGTCCCAAATACAAGAAGAATTTGTTTCGGGTCATGGACAAATGTCACGCTCGCCCAGCGTAACCACTTTCATTTTACATCTCCACGCGTCAGGACCAGCATGTCAATGAAGATGGCGTTTTCCTTCGTCGAGCCCTTCACATAAGCAGGCCCAGTGAATTTTGCAGAGAACCATGCGTCCCAGGTGTTTGCTTGCGCATCGCCCAGAAAATCAAACAAGTGTCCCGTGTCCGCATTTATTGCCTCGCCATGCCCATAGAAAAGTGAAGGATTGTCCTTCAGTTCCAATTTTCCTGGGAAACGATACCAGTGATATTTTTCGTCCTGTGGAACTTCCTTTATTAGCAGCCTTACCCCTCCTTGAAGTTTCAGATTTCTCCAGTTAAACTGCGTGACTTTTCCATTGCGGCCTGGAAGACGCTTGTCCACTCCGTGAAAATCGGCATCTGGATTTGCGGATTTCAGGGCCTTGCCCGCAATGGAATCTGCATCATCGACCACAGAGGAACAATAGGTGGGATGCCCGCGGAAATAGGGCCAGGCAACCAGCCTGAAGTCCTCCGTAGGAACAGATTTGAACTTCTCGGGTCGGGGAATGTTGGTGCCAATTTGTGAAAGTGCCTTCTCAAACTTGGATTCCTCATAAGGTTTTTCGCATGGATAACGGCGCACATACTCGTCCACCAAAGTGCGCCATTCTTGAACAAGGTCGTCCACATTTACTCCATGTTCCTTGAATGCCTTCCGATAGGATTCCCGTCTAATGAGCACATACCAGATAAAAGGCAGCCTCTCGGCATTGACGCGCTTCCTGTAAATGTCCCCTTCGGGCAGTGATTCGGATAACTTTTTCAATTCCACATAGCGGCTGCTCATGAAATCGGGCGTCAGATATGACCAATGGGTCGTTGTCCGCGAGGTCTGCCGTATTTTCTGCTGCTTCATCCCGTTGCGGATGTCCTCGAAAAGATTGCGCATAGGCACTGCCGCAGGGCCAAAATAATGCTGGAAATAGATATCCACCAGTTTTTCAGCATCCTTTTCAGGATTCAGCATCAACTGCGATGCAACAAAATAGCAGAGGTCTATAAAACTCTGCGGAGTATGGGGATTCCGTTCAGCCTCCAGGAAAAGATCCGTGACGTTCAGGCTGCGGAAATACCTCAAATCGCTTACCATAGCATCGAAAACCGTGTCTGGATGTGGTTCTTTGCTGAGATTCCAGTAATCCCATACTTGAATCCGCCTGGAGATTTTCCTCCACTCCTCAAAATAAGGAATGCGGTCGGCATTGATTGGATGGGACAGTGGATGGAATGGATCGCTTATGGACCATTTGTCACACAATTGAACCAGAACATTGGACTCTGGACGAACCTTTTTCGGCGGCGTTCCAGTGCTGAAGCCGTAGCAGGCCGTGCGAATCAGCACATCTGGGTATTCTTTGCCGATTTCCCGCGCCACCGCATTAATGTAGCGCAGAAGCAGACCGCTCTGGGAACCCTCCTCTTTTAGAATCGCCATGCATTCAGGACATTTGCAAATGTAGCCTGTGCCGTCCAACTCCGAAATGTCATAAACAGTCGGCCATTTTTCACGCGGCAGTTTTTCGCGGTCCTCCTGAATCATTTTGCGGAGTGAATCCAAGGTGACTTTGGCAACCTTGGGATTGGACATGCACACACTTCCCCCATATTGAAAACTCCTTGGCGCAAAGCGTTTCCCTGCCTCGTTCATGGAGAAATATTCTGGATGCTCCTTGAACAATTTCGGATCCACATAAAGGCTAAGTGAATGGAAATTCGGATAATGTGTGATGTAATGCGCACTGTAAGTCCACTGATTGTCAACTGGATTGTGCCGTCCATTCTGGCCGTTCCGCAGTTTCCATTTGGCAAACATCTGCTTTATCTGGTCAGTGGCCTTCGTGTGGTTCAAAATCGGTGGATAGCGATTATAGATGAAGCGCCCGCTGAAAACTGGTTTGCTCTGTTGCGGCTGTATTTCACGTTTCAAGGTCCTGCAATTTGGAATCGCCTCCTGATCCCAGGTCAGGCAGTAGCAGCCAAACTGGTTCAGCAGATTCCAGACCGCATAGAAACTGCCTATGGGTTTCCCGCCAGAAAGAATAAGATTGTTCTCCGCCGTTCGAATTACCCATTCCTCTGCGGACAACTGGTCGAAGCGGACATTCTGCTTCCTCGCATAATCCGTCTGCCCTACATAAATTGCACTTTTTCCAGCGGGAACCTCCTCCTCTGAAAGCACGGTGAACTCCGCGCCTGTCATCTTCCCCAGATAAGTCCGCAGGTCATCTGCCGCATCCTGCTCAAAGCCCATCGGCTTGGCAGGCAACGCAATCAAGCATTGCGCCTTCCCGTTCTCGGCGAAGAAGTATTCCGCCCCATGCATGACGAATGAGCAAAACAATAGCAGCAGGCAGCAGAAAAACCTTGTTCTTGACAATTTGAATGCTATCAATTCACTTTTTCTTGGAATCATTAATCTATTCCCCTATGATTCAAATTCCTGAGATAATTTCAATCTACACATTAAAACTACACACAAAAAAATCAAGTTATTCTTCACTTATTCTCCCGATTCCAAGGAGCAAATTTAATATTTTCCATGTGCTGTCAGCCAAATAAACAACACCAGACATCTGGCAGGAACTATAAGACTTCACGAGGAAATAGTCTCCTTCAAACGCGCCAAAACACGGAATGAAAACGCGCCAAAACACGGAATGAAAACGCGCCAAAACACGGAATGAAAACCTACCTGACGCCACGGATTTCAACATTCTATGCCAGCAAGTGCCTGAATATATCCTTGGCAAGTTCCGCCTGAAAAATCAGTTGCCTTGAAAATCCATTTCAGTGTTTTGAAAGCATGAACATGATGCCGCTTCCTGGCGGCAGCATACCCTCGCCATTGGCAAATCCTACGTCTCCAAAAGTGAATGTTATTTGCCAGCCTTCGGATAGTTCTGGGACAATACGCCTCTCCTCGTCCGAGCAGTTCACAGCAATTACAGCCACCTTGGCATCGTCAAAGTGGTGTTCCGTCAGCACAATAGCAGAATCGCGCTGGCACATCACTAGTTTTTTCGCCAGCATCATCCCATAAATCTTCCACCATGGCTCATCAAGAGCGCGTAGCTTGTCCTGAAGTGCCTTTTCCAGTGCGAATAGAAGCGTGAAGACTAGGCCCTTGCCGTAGCGGTTTCGCAACAGAAGCGGGTTGCCATCATTGTCAGCCAGGACGACTTCAGCCCCTTCAAGCAGAATCTTCTTTTCCAAAGCACAGTTCAAGGAAAGAGCCACACCATCAATCATGCACTTCATTGGCGAGATCGCCTTGCGACGGCGGGCTATCTCCATGCCGCAGAATTCACGTAGGTTCGGAAGGTCGGTGTCATCTGCGGAGATGTAGCATGTCGCGCCATTCTCCACATTTTGGCGAAGCCTTCTCCAATCCTCAAGCGATATTCCGCCACGTTCTGCCACGGATGGCAGGAAATAGCAATTCGAGTCGGCCAAACGGGAACGCGCAGCCTGGAATTTCAGGTTGATTCCCGCCTGCCTCGCCAGAACATACGAAGTGGAGGCGATATCCATGTCGTCCACCAGGCATAGGGCGTCAGGCTTTGTTTCAGGCAATGCCTCAAAAGGCAACGACTTCAGCATTTTGCCAAAATCAAGCATTGCCTTTGCTGCAGGATGCGGTTTTCTGTTTGCGTCAAAGACTCCATGCTCAAGCCCAGGCCAATCACCCCAGTGGTAGGGGGCAAAATTGAGTTCCTGCTGGTCAAATGCGCACCACCAGAGGAATGCTCCGCAGTTTTCGGCCCATGCGTTCCAGAGCAGGCAGTTCAATGTCTGCCCCATGCCCTCCAGGGAAAGTGCTATGTTGCGCCAGTTTCCAGTCTCCTCCGTGAAGCAAGGTTTTCCATTAATGTCGGAGATTATCCTGCATTCTGCCGCTGCGCGGTAGAGATTTCTGATGTGCAGAAATCCGTCCGAGGTGGCGGCATTAAGTATGTCATATCGGTGGACGCTCCCATAGTCCGCCAGTTCGCCCTGGTCTGCGATAAGCCACTTGGATTTACTGGGGTCAAGCCCTTCAGCCATGACACCCACGATTGGGCGTGACGGGTCCGCCAGGCGAATAACGTCATGCATCATCCTTGTCCATACCCATGCATGGTTGGCGTCCTTGACTTGGGCAGTGTAGTTCATTTCATTGCCTGTTTCCCATGCTGCAATTGCAGGATGGTCCTTCATGGTTCTCACAAAGCAGTCGTAGAATTTGATTTCCCATTTCAGGGCGAAGGGATCTGTGAAAAGGTCCCTGTTCTCAATGGCTGGCGGAACGAAGTGCCGCCCTGTCATGTGCACGGTCATGATTGCCACTATGAGACGTATGTTATGGCGTTGCGCGATGTCGCAGAATTCACGGAAGTGCTCCAGCATGGTCTCGTCCATTCCCGCCTGTCCTGCGGGCGTGTCAGGCAATGGGATTTCATCCTCGCCGAGGCAGACTTCCCTGTCAACGGGATTTGATCTGGAACTTCCGTATTGCAGAAGCCTTATCGGCTGAAAGTCAGGCCAGAGCGGGAACACCCTGAGCAGTTCGACGCCATGCTGCTCCATAGCAGCCATGTCCTTCTCAATTGCCTTGGCGTTCCAATGTCTCCACATCCTGGTGGCATTCTCGGAGGCCCAGTAGTTCAAGCCGATTTTAAGTTTTCCAGATTCAATCATTTCAACTACCTCTCCATTTATCATGCCTTTGGAGGCCTTATCATTATCATTTTTCCGCGCCCCGTGATCTGGAGCGTCCTGGTGGCGTATGGCAGGAAGAAGTTCTCGCCCGCCCGCATAGGAATGTCATCCAGGCAAAGCGCCCCTTCGGTTATGATGCCAATGGCGCAGGCATCCTGATTTTCAAGCAGCCAAGTTCCATCCAAGACAAGTTCACTTGCCGAGAACAGTTCACAATCCGCTGGCGAAATCAAGGAACGGAGGGTGCCATTCTCGGTTTGGCGGAGGATTTTTGGCACAGGCGAGAATCTTGCGCGTATCTGCTCCTGTGTCTGCGGTGTGAACTCAAACATGCCTATTGCGGTTTCGGGAGCGATGCCCATGAAGCGCTGCTTTTCGCTGAGTTGTACACCACAGCAGTTGATTTCGGGTATCACAACCCAGTCGCTTGGCTCCATGACCTCCACCATGGTGACACCAGGCCCGATTGCATGTGGAACGCCACCTCGGATAATGATGGTATCGCCTGGCTTGACATCTATTCGGTTAAGCATGGAGAGACCTGATGTGAACTGGCCCTCCAAACATTCCCGCATAAAAATCTCCTTGTCAAGCCTTTCGTTGAAGCCGACTAGCAAATACGGGTCTTCGCCATTGACCTTCCTGGTTGCAAGCACCAGCCATGCCTCTGTCTTTCCATACGATGACCCCAGATGGCGACGTGCATCCTCTTTGGTTGGATGAACCTGCATAGGCAATTGTTCTGCCGAATCAAGCAGTTTGACCAGGACCGCAGGATTTGCATCGTACTTGCGCAGATGCCTTTCGCCAAGCAATTCCTCCGCGTATGCGGCAAGGTATTCGGGGAAACTGACAATCTCGTCGCCGAGGCGGATTTTGCTGATTCCATGTCCAGGCGAATGATATGCCCTGCCGTTTCCCTCGATGCAGGAGGCAATCCAGTTTTCTGGATAGCGGTTGTCCACCGCAGTCTCCTTGCCGCAGATCTTGTCTATTCCAGAGCCTCCAAGATACAGGCGAAGCACCCGGTTTGGTTCAAATGGCAGTATTGAGGGAAGCATGGTTTGATTAGTGTCTTGTTGTACTTGAATGCATGAGTTAATTGCCACGCAAGCACCGCATCTCCACATCCTGCGCCAGCAAGGGGCGGAATGTCTCCTCCGTGCAGAGCTGTGTGCCTTCACGGGATATGGACGCGGCGGATGCCGCCACGCCATAGTGCAACACCTCTGGCAATGGCAGACCTAGCTGCAGCGCCGCGCATATTCCAGCCACCATGGAATCGCCAGCCCCCTGCAAGGAGCGCACATCAACCTGCAGCGCAGGACAGAAATACGCCTGCTCAGCAGTTGCGATATAGGCGCCCTCCCCTCCCATTGACACGCACATCATTCCAAGCGAATACTGCCTGATTATCTTCAGCACGGCCTCGTCCAATTCAGCCAATCCAGAAACGTTAACGCCAAAAGTCGCCTGGAATTCATTGATGTTGGGCTTGATCAGGAATGGCTGCGCATCCAGCGCCTTCAACAACAAGTCCGCCTCCGCATCCACCACAACCTTGCAATTCGGCGCCTCATTACGGACTGCCTCCGCGCACCTGAAATAGAAGTCACTGCCCAATCCGCCTGGCAGGCTGCCCGAGAAAGTGATGAAGTCGCAGTCCGCCGCAGTCCGCGCCACCAGCTCCAGCAGCAATTCACCCGCCTCTTCTGTCACTGTCGGGCCATATTCATTCAGTTCGATGGTGTGCTTCAGGCTTTCATCGAATATCTTGGTACAGGTACGCAACTGGCCTGGCACATCAACAAAGGAGCAAGGTATTCCCCTGGCGGCCATTGTACTCTTTAGGGGAGAGCCATGCTCTCCTGTAAAGTCAAAGCCCAGGGCGATGGTATCGCATTCCAGCCCGCGAAGGGCAAGGGACACATTAAGCCCCTTCCCGCCAACGTCTGAACGCAATATCCTTGCGCGGTTGGTCTTCATGATGTCAAAATGCGGCACTGCAATGGTCTTGTCAATGCAGGGATTTGGTGTAAGCGTGGCTATCATAATGTGCGTAATTTAACCCAAACACCACATACTGCCAATTGTCATTTCCCCTACAAAGAATAAATTATGCCTTGTATGTGGCTCGCTTTTATGCGTAGGCTTTTCTGCGCGGCCATGAGCCGCGCATCAGGACGCTGGACTTCCATGGGCGCCTGGCTTTTCTGCGTGGCTAGGGGTCGCGCAGAAAAGCGTGCCACGTAGCAAACATAAGAATAACACAGAAACCATAACAATACCGAGGTGAAATATGCTTATAGAAATGTTGAAGGCAAAACTGCACAGGGCAGTGCTTACACAATGTGAACTCAACTACACTGGCAGCATATCAATAGACAAAGACTTACTGGACATGGCAGGCATCCTACCCTATGAGAAAGTGCTTGTTGTAAATCAGAACAACGGCAGCCGCCTGGAGACCTACGCCATTGCGGCGGAACGTGGCTCCAAGATGTTCTGCCTCAACGGCGCAGCCGCCCGCCTTGGTACGCCAGGAGACATGGTCACTATCATGAGTTTCATCCAGATGACACCTGAAGAGGCCGCTTCATGGCAGCCCAAGGCAATACTGCTCTCCGACAATAATTCAAAAGCCACCATTATCTAATAACAATTTAAGGACGAAGAACAAATGGAAAAACTGCTCACAGCCATTTTGATTGGAGCGGCAATAATGCTGCTTGCCCAGGAGAAAAACTTCCGCGAGAACCCTGAAAAGTACTGGGACTTTGAAAAACTAAAGGAGGCCCCTGCCTTCAGGGATGCGCCATTTGAAGACTGCAAGGCAAAGGGACTGCGCCCAGTTCTGGTCACTGGCTATGGCTGCGCACCAGATGACGATACCATCGCCAAATCAAAGCCAAACGGCCTCGACAAAAAGGTCAAGGCAGAATACTTCGCATACATCGGCTTTCCTGAAGGGCCTGTACCTGAAGGCGGCTTCCCAGGCATTGTGCTGATACATGGTGGCGGCGGCACCGCATACCCTGAATTCACGCAACTCTGGGTAAAGAACGGATATGCAGTCATTGCACTGGACTGGTACAACCAGCGCCCAAGCACAAAGTTGTCAGATATGAATCCAACGCCACTCTCAAACAAGGTTCCACTGGAAGGCGGCAAACGACAGGACCATGTGGCAAATGTGGCGAACATGATACTGGCTCATTCGCTGCTGCTCTCCTTTAAGAATGTGAATCCAAACAAGACAGCGTTTGTCGGCCTGTCATGGGGCAGTTGGTATGGCGTCATGGTGGCTGCCCTCGATGCCCGCTTCAAGGGAGGCGTGGAGATATATTGCGGCGACATCAAACCACATTCCGCCTTCACCAACGGGCGTTTCCATCATGCGGCAAAAATACCGCTTTACTGGGTGGTAGGCACTAATGACCAGAATGTGACGCTGGAAAGCTTGAAAAAGGCCTTTGATGAATGTCCAACGCTGGAGAATAAATCGCTGGTGATACGTCTGCCACATTCACACGTTGGCTTCAGATTCCCCTCGGTATTCCGCATGGCCGCCCATTTCACGCAAGGGGGACCTGGACTGCCTAAACTTACTGATATCACACAGGACGGCAAAATCGTCAGCGCAAAAATTCTGGAACAGGGCAAAGGCATCAAGCGAGCCATTCTCTGCTATACGGATTCCACTGAGAAAGTCTATCACAAGCAGGAATGGAAGAGCATTCCCGCCAAAATCGAAAATGGCGTCATTTCCGCCGAGGTGCCCGAAGGCGCACACAAATACTTCCTTTCCGCATACGACGAAGACAGCAAATACAATGACCTGTGCGGCTCCACCTCGCCTGTGTTCATTAAGAAATAATCCATAGTGGACTGTGGACTGTGGACTGTGGACAGTGG